>JAGLTR010000127.1 GCA_023135155.1 Gammaproteobacteria bacterium | reverse complement strand
TGCATTAAAAGAAGATGGTCAAAAGGGGCTGGTGTTAGAAGAGTTAAAGGGAAGTTTGGATGATAAGATTGCTAATGGTAACGAATTAGTAGCAGTTTTACGTGCATTAAATGATATTGAGCAAAAGAAAGCGGTGATTGAAGAAACTAGCAGTAGTTTGTATAAGATTATTGTTAATTCTGATCATCTCTGCGGAGTTCTGGGCTTATTAAACGATAAAAAACTATGTGGCATAGTGATTGAACAAATGGGCGACTACATGTATCGCTATATCAATGCATATGGTACATGCTACAGAGTTTTGAAAAATCTAGAAGACGAAAAAAAAGGAATAGTGATATATAGACTTGTTGGTATGTTAGAGTGGTTAATTCGTGATAGCGAGCAACTAATACACATTTTGCAGTTGTTAAATGATGATTGCCAAAAGATGGTGGTGTTAGAAGGGGTAAAAGGAAGTTTGCAAAATATCATTCGTGATGATAGTCGCTTGGACGTTATTTTAGAAGTATTAAATGAAGCGCAAAAAGACTTGGTATTAGAAGAGCTAAAAGGAGAACTGCAAAATATCATTCGTAATGATAGTCGCTTGGGCGGTATTTTGGGGGTATTAAATGAAGCGCAAAGAGACTTGGTATTAGAAGAGCTAAGTGGCAAATCGCAAAATACTTCTGATGGTCATTGTAAGTTGCCATATAAAACAACGGCAACAAACGGCGGTTTTTTTGCCCCAGACAGTAGACAATCGGTGGTGTTTCCCATCTCACCAGAAATAAATTCTTTAACGTAGCTGAACAGGAGTTTTATTGTATAACAAGTATCGAGTTAGTGAGTTGAGCGTATAAAAGTAATATTTTTAGATGTACTAGCTCAGATTTAATCTGACAGTTATCGATTTTGAAGAAGTGATTGTTAGATCAGGTTTAATTGAAGACTTGTTTACGGCGCAAGCATCCGTGAAGAGGCTGGGCTTGCATTGAACGTTTTTAGTGAAAAGTGGAATGGAATGTGAAACATCCTAGCATCGAATGTTAGTACTGCACAACTTAGTAGAACCTATAAGAAGAGATGCGCGATTTATCGCGTCTCTACGGTATACAAGCCGCTTTACAACACGGCCGAAAAGTGGACAATAGTTGCTTTCGAAAATGCAACACGAGGATGAAGTAATGCCAGATAAGAATAGTAAACCCTATCCAGTTTATCTCGATCGTTTACCCCCATGTAATCACGCCTGCCCATCGGGTCAGAACATTCAGCTGTGGCTATCATTAGCTAAGCAGAGCAAGTTTCAAGAAGCTTGGCAGACGATTATGCAAGATAACCCAATTCCTGCGACTATGGGTCGTGTTTGTTATCATCCTTGTGAAGATGCTTGTAACCGTCATGGTTTTGATGCGTCGATTAACATTAATGGTGTTGAGCGTTTCTTAGGTGATATGGCTTTAGAAGAGGGTTGGAAGATTGAGGTGGATGCGCCAAAATCTAGTAAGAAAGTTATGGTTGTGGGTGCTGGTCCTGCTGGTATGTCCGCAGCTTATCATCTTTGTCTCTTAGGTCATGATGTTACAGTGTTTGATGCACGTAACGTTGGTGGCGGCATGATGCATTATGGTATTCCCTCGTATCGCTTACCGCGCGAGATCTTGGATTCAGAGGTACAGCGTATTGCCGATATGGGTGTTGAGTTTGTGTTCAATCATCGCGTCGAAGATGTGATGGCTGAAAAAGAGAAGGGTGGTTTTGCTGCGGTGTTTGTTGCAGCAGGTGCACCACTAGGTCGTTTAGTTAGTATGTCTAAGACTGGCGATAGTTGCCAAGTATTGGATGCTGTTGAATTTTTAGATGCTATTGAACAGAATCAAATCCCAAATGTGAAAGAGCATAAAGTTATTGTTTATGGTGGTGGTAATACTGCGATTGATGCAGCGCGTTGTGCAATTCGTTTAGGCGCAAGTGCAGTTGAAATTGTTTATCGCCGAAATCGCGAGAAAATGCCAGCCTATGATTTTGAGGTGGCAGAGGCTACGCACGAAGGTATTACGCTGTGTTTATTACGTACCATTAAAGAGATTAACGAAAAGAATATTTCGTTAGATGTTATGGAATTAAATGCTGAAGGTTGGCCTGAGCCAGTTGGCAAGGAAGAGATTATTGAGGCTGATACTTTGATTAATGCTTTAGGTTTGAATGTCGATACAGAATTTCTAACTAAAGTTGAAGGTATTGAATTTAAGAAAGATGGTTGTGTGTTAATTAACGAAGAGACTTTAGCAACTGGTTGCCCTAGCGTTTTTGCTGGTGGTGATATGATTCCTTATGATCGTAGTGTTACCACAGCTATTGGCCAAGGTAAAAAGGCAGCGTGCAATATTGATGCTCTTTTACGTGGCGAAGAATACGCCGCTCCTGAAAAGCATGAATTAGCGGGTCAAGATAAATTGCATCCTGCGTATTTCAGTAAGGCTGATCGTAAACAACGCGGACAGATTGCTTTTGCGCATAGCAAAGAGAGTTTTGATGAAGTAGTGCAGAGTCTCGATGAAGAGGAAGTTCAGCATGAGACAAATCGATGCTTTTCATGTGGCAATTGCTTTGAATGCGATACTTGTATGAATGTTTGTCCTGTTAAGGCGATTACGAAAGTCGGTAAAGGTCAGGGTTATCATATCGATTATGATGTTTGTATTCGTTGCGGACTTTGTGTACGTAAGTGTCCATGTGGTGCAATGAAAATGGTACAAGATTAAGCTTAATGTTTAATTTTTACTCGCAGACCCTGTTGTGTAATTAATATACAACAGGGTTTGTGCTTTCTTGGGTGGAGAATAGTTTATGTTTCATTTTAGTTTAACATCAGCATTTGTAGTTTTGGGCATTGGGTTTTTGTTTCTAGGCTTCGGCGCTGAATTTTTAGTTAAAGGAGCTGCGGCTCTAGCTAAACGACTTGGAGTTTCGACGCTGTTGATCGGTTTAACGATTATTGCGATGGGAACTTCGTTGCCTGAGATGGTGACCGCTATTATTGCTGCCTTGCATGGTAGTCCTAACATCGCAGTGGGTAGTTCCGTCGGTTCCAATATTGTTAATATTACTTTATTACTAGGTATAACGGCAGTTCTAATGCCGCTTACTGTGCATCCTAAAATGTTTAAACAAGATATGCCGATCTTGATTTTAGTTATGGTTGTGGTTGGTATGTTTCTATGGGACGGCTATATGAGTCGTGCTGATGGTGTGTTGCTATTAATGGCAGCTATAGCCTATGTGTTGATGTTAGTTTGGCAGAGTCGCGATAAAAAGACCAAGAAAGAGAAAAAACTGTTAACGCAAGAGTATGAACAGGAAATTGATAAAAAAATGTCATTGAAGTTGGCAATCTTCTTTTTAGTTTTAGGATTAATTATATTGCCGATTAGTTCCGAAGGTGTTATTCAAAGTTCTATCTTTATCGCTAAATACTACCATATTAGTGATTTAGTAATTGGTTTGACGATTGTGGCATTTGGTACGAGCTTGGCGGAATTTGCTACATGTTTGATAGCGGCGCGCCGTAAAGAATATGATATTGTGATTGGTAATATTATCGGTTCAAATATTCTTAATTTATTGGTGGTATTAGCGCTAGCTGCGGTGATAACACCTTTTCATGTTATGGCGCATGCATTTTCACGTGATTGGTCATGGATGTTGTTTGTAACGCTAGCATTTTATTTTATTACTTATGGCAGGAAAGGTTCGAAGAATATTACGCGTCTCAAAGGTGCGATATTGATTATGATTTATCTGGCTTATCTTGGTTATCTCTACATTTCTGAGAGCGGGATCCAGTTGTTTCATTTTCATTAGTATGGGGTTGGTGTTATGAGTGATATCAGTATTTTCGATATGTTCTCTGTTGGCATAGGTCCATCGAGTTCGCACACTGTGGGGCCAATGCGCGCTGCACACGCATTCGTGCATATGCTAAAAGCTGAGGACCTGCTTGGTCATGTTAATAGTATAGTTGTTGAATTGTTTGGTTCATTGGCGTTAACAGGGCGAGGGCACTGTACAGATAAAGCTATTTTTATGGGCCTTTTAGGTGAGTTGCCGGAAACAGTTGACCCTGATGCGGTGCAGGTTAAATTAGATGCGCTGCATGAAACACACGTTTTATTAATAGATAGTAAAACTCATTTTCTTTTCGACCCTGATCAGCATCTCATTTTCCACATGGATAAATGTTTGACTTTACATAGCAATGGCATGTGTTTTACCGCCTATGATGGTCGTCAAAAAGTTATTAAGTCGCAGGTTTATTATTCTATTGGCGGTGGCTTTATAGTTACTGAAGAACGTTTTAATGACCCGATAGTAGAGAGTGATACAAAAGTTCCGTATCCATTTTATTCTGCGAAAGAGTTACGCGCACTATGCATTAAAAATAAAATGCGTATTAAAGATATTATGTTGGCGAATGAGGAGGCATTGTTTGATATCGATGCCGTAAAAAAACGTTTGCTGGATTTAGTGCAGATTATGGAAGAGTGTGTGCACAAGGGCTGTACAACAGAAGGGTATTTGCCTGGAATTTTACGCTTAAAACGTCGTGCACCATCATTCAATCGCACTCTTAGGCAAAAAGGTCAGCGTGGCAATGCACCGTTAGCGCACTTAAATTGGATTAACTTATATGCGCTTGCTACCGCTGAACAGAACGCTGCTGGTGGCAGAATTGTGACTGCACCAACTAATGGTGCCGCTGGGGTTATTCCAGCAGTGTTGCTTTACTACAAGAGGTTTTATCCGGATGTCACTGATGCTAAATTGATGGAATTTATCTTAACAGCTGGTGCAATCGGTATTATATATAAACTAGAGGCATCTATCTCAGGTGCAGAAGTTGGTTGCCAGGGTGAAGTCGGAGTTGCCTGCTCAATGGCAGCCGGTGCCTTGGTTGCAGTTTTAGGCGGAACCTTGCAGCAGATAGAAAAGGCCGCAGAAACTGCAATGGAACACAATCTAGGTTTAACCTGCGACCCAGTTGCCGGCTTAGTCCAGATTCCATGTATCGAACGTAATGCTATGGCTGCAGTAAAAGCAGTCAATGCAGCAATCCTAGCTTTAACAGAAGGCGGTGCACATCGTGTTTCTCTTGATGAAGTAATCATCACTATGCTCGAAACTGGTAAGGCCATGTCAAAAGAATTCAAAGAAACCTCTAAAGGTGGCTTGGCGATTAATGTGCCTAATTGTTAGTGTTGGTGAGAATTTTTCTGGTTTCCGTGATTAAAGCGCAGAATGATGCATTTTTCATGAGATCTTAACTATTGTGGCCCTTTACAATTGTCCCTAAAAGTGGACAATGACAGCACGTTTTTTTACTAATTTTCTGGAGTCTAATATGAGCGAAAACATGCATACGATGGATGGTAACGAGGCCGTTACCCGGATTGCGCATAAGGTTACTGAAGCGTCTATTATTTATCCTATTACTCCTTCCTCGCCTATGGGTGAGTTGGCTGATCAATGGTCATCAGAGGGGCGTACTAATATTTGGGGGCATGTGCCGGATGTGGTTGAGATGCAGAGTGAAGGTGGTGCCAGTGGTGCGCTGCATGGTGCTTTGCAAACTGGTTCGTTAGCTACTACTTATACAGCTTCGCAAGGTTTGTTATTGATGTTGCCTAATATGTATAAGATTGCTGGTGAATTGACTGCAGCTGTTATCCACGTTGCAGCACGTTCTTTGGCTTGTCAGGCGCTGTCTATTTTTGGTGATCACTCTGATGTAATGGCAACGCGTAGCACTGGTTTTGCGATGTTGTGTGCAGATAGCGTGCAGGAGGCGCATGATATGGCGTTGATCTCGCATGCTGCGACCTTAGAAGCTAGAGTGCCATTTTTGCATTTTTTTGAAGGTTTTCGTACTAGTCATGAAGTGAATAAGATTTGTGCAATATCGGATGAAGTTATTCGTGAGATGATTGATGAAGATTTAGTAATGGCGCATCGATTGCGTGGATTAAGTCCAGACCGGCCAGTTATTCGAGGGACTGCACAAAATCCTGATGTCTACTTCCAGGGACGCGAGACTGTAAATCCATTTTATGACTTAACGCCCGGCATTGTTGAAAAATACATGCAGAAATTTGAAAAGCTTACTGGACGTAAATATGGTCTAGTTGAATATACTGGCGACAAAGATGCTGAGCGCATTATTGTAATTATGGGTGCTGGTACGCAAACAGTGCGCGAAACTATTCGTGCATTCGAGGGTAAAGAGAAAGTTGGTGTTGTAAATATTCACTTGTATCGTCCTTTTCCAACTGAGCAGTTTATAGCGATCTTACCTAAGACTGTAAAAGCAATTGCTGTTTTAGATCGTACTAAAGAACCTGGCGCAGGTGGTGAACCTTTGTATAAAGATGTTTGTACAGCTTTTAGTGAAGCTTTGGTTAATGATAAATTGCCGATGCAAAACTTCCCACGCATTATTGGTGGTCGTTATGGCTTATCATCAAAAGAGTTTACGCCAGCTATGGTAAAAGGGGTTTTTGATGAGTTATCAAAAGCAAAGCCAAAAAATTATTTCACTATTGGTATTAACGATGATCTTTCAAACACTAGCTTAGAATATGATCCTAGTTTTATTACTGAATCCGATAATGTTGTGCGTTGTGTTTTTTATGGTTTGGGTTCTGATGGTACCGTTGGTGCTA
>JAGLTR010000126.1 GCA_023135155.1 Gammaproteobacteria bacterium | reverse complement strand
TCACGGCGCTGAATAATTACAAAAAAACATCCTCTCTCTCCCTGACATCAAATCCGTGCATGACCTGCATGTTTGGACATTAAGCTCCGGCCTTATCTTGCTTACAGCCCATGTCCAGATAAACGATCTTAAAAAATGGAATGTAATAAAATCAAAGCTTTGCAATCTGTTGCTGAAGGATTACAATATCGAGCACACAACGCTGCAACCTGAAACTAATCCGGAGAAATGCAAACTTTTCTGTGAGAATTCTCCATAGTTTTTAACCAATTTCTTAGTTAGTATGCTGGTATCTATAAGGAGAATATTATGACTACCGAAAATGCCATTGATTGGAATCTTTGTGTCAAACTTGCCAACGGCAAACGTGACCTAGCTCAGGAGCTGCTAGAAATGCTAATTAAGGATCTCCCCTCAGTTAAGGCCTCAATAAATTCACTATTTACAACCAATAATTTAGAAGAGCTCGAAAATCGCGTGCATAAACTAAAAGGTGCCACCTGCTATGTTGGCGTACCGAATGTAAAACAAATAGCATCAGATCTTGAATCTGCTCTCAAACAAAATGATGCGTCTAAAATACCACTGCTAACCAATCAGTTAGAGAGCGCAATTGATCAAGTTCTTGATCACTATGAACATATCAACATAACGTAAAATAGGGCAAATATCTCACGATGAGAAGGGAGCCTAGCTTACAGACAAACGACAAACCAAGTGCTTCACTTACAGTAACAAATTCACGAGGCACGACAATGTTTGAAAAACTACCAAAAGAGATACAAGAAACCATCAAAAAATTGTTGGAAAACAATGACTTTCAAGCAGCAAAACGTTTATATGATGTCTGGCAGTGCAAAATCGGCAAAGCCGTTCCATCATTTTAAAGCACGACTAGTCATAAGTTTCTAGATCATATTTCTGCATTATCGCCTTGATTATACGCACATATTTAACGCCAAGTTGCGAATAATGCTTAAGCCCATCTGCTAACATATAACCACTAAATCCACGCCCATACTTTCTCTGCTCAGCTCGCAATGCGCGCAAATCACGATAACTACGCTGGCGATTAATATTTAGCAAATAACCGCTAACAGAAGCTTCTGCATTTGAAAAAGTTCTAACCTCATAGGTTGCACCAGCAGGACGTCGTCGCGGAATAATTCCACAACCAGGAGCAATACACCAGATACCAAAATAGTTATTAGCTTTTTTGGCAAAATATGACCTGCCCCATGCCGACTCATTAATAGCCTGAGCTAAAACTAGTGAAACAGGCAAACCATCAACCTTAACTATCAGCTTATGCCAACCATTTTCTGTCGCAAACTTATCATTTTTCACTCGATACAGCTTGGCCATCTTCGTCAACCAATCCGACTGCTTGCTGGCAAGAACATGCCCCTCTTCCCATGCTTCATGCAGTTGCACAACATGAGAGCGAGTCTTCATAATACGTCGATTAACACGCTCTATTTTCGGTGCCATAAACTTAATAAATTGCTGTCTAGCTTTAGGTGAAACCGCATATGATGAACCTGCGCTCATAACCAGAATCAAACAACCAAAAACAGTTATAAATCTATTTTGCATTTTTTTCTACCAAACCCTTTGTAACCACCTCGCGTACATTTTTCGAAAGCCCCTTGTACTTAGCTATACGCTTGAGCTGTGCCCGCATCAGCTTAGACCGCCATTCATCTAACTTATACCAATGCAATAATGGATTAGTAATTATAGCAGCTACTTGCGGATTTATTGGGTCAAGACGCAAAATGTTATCAGCCAAAAACTTATAGCCATCGCCACTAATATCGTTAAAGTTCAAGTAGTTAGAGCGTGAAAAGCTACGCAATAACGCATAAACCTTGTTCGGATTCTTTAAATCGTAATCTTTGCTCATCACGATCGCCCGCAGATTTTGCAATGTTGCAGGTGATTTAGCGAGAGCATTCAGCTCAAGCCACTTATTCAATACCAATTCGTCGTTCTGCCACTTATCATAAAAGCGCGCCAACAACTGCTCGCGTTCTGGACAATCAAGCTCATTTAGTGCCTGCAGAGCCCCCATTGTCTCTGTCATGCAGCACGCAGAATTAAACTGCTTAACCGCCAAAGCAACTGCATCACAACCGCCACCAGCAACAAGAAACCGTAAACAGGTGTTTTTTAGTTTACGCTCCCCCATCGCCTCATAAGCAAGAGAGACTGTATGAGTATTGACGAGCTTATACTGCCTAAACAGCTCATCATACAGCGCTACTGCGATACCTTCTTCGACAAAAGTATAAACAGCATAAATTGCTTCGACATCAACCAATGCAAGCGCTTCAATAATCGCAAGCTCACTTGGCAATGATAATAATAGCGCTTTATAACTCTTATCAATTTTCTGGTCACGCAATATCACTAACAGAGCATCAAGATATCGTGCTGGCACAACCAGTCTTTTACCTGCTTGAAAATCAGTAATTAAGCGCATAATTATTTCAGCAGCTAATTGCTGCCCTGCTGACCAACGATTAAAATCATCACTGTCATGCAAATACATGAACAACAAATCATCAAAAGAATATTTATAATGGAGCTTTACCGGCGCTGAAAAATTTCGCAACAACGATGGTAACGGACGAAAATCAACATCATCAAAAACGAATTTCTCGATTGGCTTTCTAATATTCAGTATATGCGTCACCGCTTTTCTGCGCTTACGCTTCTTATCTAAAAGCCCAATCGCAAGCGGAATATGG
>JAGLTR010000125.1 GCA_023135155.1 Gammaproteobacteria bacterium | reverse complement strand
CATGAAAGTAGCATCAATAGCTTCTTCAAATTGTATCCGATATTTCTCTTCTGATTTGCGTAGTTCTTCTTCTAAGCGTTTGCGCAGAAAGAAATCTGGAATTTCGTATTTAGTTACTTCGGCCATTAATTTTGGTTTTTGTTTTAAGTAATTCTTTATGTGCTGTTCAATTCTTTCTGGGGGCGCCATAATAAAACGACAAGCATGATCGCCTTTGGCTCGACACATGATTTCTGTCGCTATTAAGGGGGTGTTATAACTTACAGAAGTCCATCCGGATGAATAGCCCGCATTCATTATGCAAACTGGGAGCTCACTAGTTTTGTTTTGTTTTAGCCATGCATCAGCTTCAAAGGAGTAGGTGTGGTCATAAACTAATACGAAATCATCGCCCGTTGTTAAATTTGATTCGGGTGAAATTTTTACGTGTGCCCAACCTAGATGCGTGAATAGAGCAGGTCCTACAGCCAGTTTTTCCTCTGTACTTTGCCAGGACTTTTTTTGATGGAAGTCATTGGCATCTTGTTTCCCTAATGCATGCGCAAGATCAAAAAGTAGTTGCCAGGTGATATTGTGCGCTTGCTCTTCGCCTTGACCTTGGTAAAGTTGCTTGATAGTTTCAAAAAAGTCTACCGATATAGAGGCAGCACGAATTAGAATATAACGTTCATCGCCAATCTCGATAGTGCCTTGTGTTGGGTCAGCGCGAAATTGCGCGAAATAATTCTGCACGTATTCTTCGGCATTTTGCATCAAAGGTTGTAGTTCTTTTGGAACTGTTGCTGCGTTCACTATTGTCTCCTATTAGCCATTGATTGTTGCATAAAGGCTAAAGGGTGGCAATAAATGGTGAGGAAAATATTGATAGTTAAGGTTGCCTTAAGGATATTAAAGTCGATTTTTAATATTGCCTTAATGTTGATTAGTTATTATGGTGTTGTATTTATTGGAAATTTGATTTTTGGAAAGAGGGGTTGATTGCGATTGATCCGAATTGTATTTTATTTGATGCTGCGGTTGTTGAGTGTAAATAGAAGATAGATAATTATTGTAGTATTGATTCGACGGTAAAACGTGATGAGGTAGTTCATGCATTTAAAAGATAGAACACTAGCGAAGTTAATTCTGCATCTGTTTTATTTTTTGTGAATCGAGCTATTAGATTTTAGCGTATGGTTAGAAATGATTGTTTTTGTATGAGGGCTCAGAAAGCTATAGGGTAGGCGAAGAGAGCGTGTGAGGAGATCATTGTAACGGTAAATAAAATTATGCCTGAACGTGTTGGTGATGGAACAGAAGTTTGTAATAAGGAAATGTATCAAGTTAAGCTTGATATGCAGATTATGTTGCGGTATATGGGCGATAATAATATTGATGCTTTGCAGGTGTTTGTTGTATAAACAAAACATCAGATTGCGGAATATTTACCATCCAGTGACGCTGTGTTATCACGGGGCCGTTCATTGTCATTTTTAGTAATTATTCAGCGCCGTGAACTTCTAAGTTAGCAGAACGGTCAGTAGTGCTGTAGATTTGGGCGAAAAATTTCATTTTTCGCCCGAAGATGCAGTGCTAATGGCCGTTCCCCGAGAAATGGCTGAATAGTTACGTTCGGTTTTGGTCACCGTAGAGACGCCCAACTTGGGCGTCTCTATTCTTGTTTCACCGCTTGATAATTGGGATACTGCTATTTTTCCAAGCATCGTATTTTAAGAGGAGAAGGTTATGAAAAGTTATCGCAAAGAGCTTTGGTTTAATATTCCAAGTCGTATGGATTTTACTAATATTACTGCTGAGGTTGTGGAGTGTGTGCGTGACAGTGGCATTCAGGAAGGATTGGTTTTGGTTAATCCCATGCATATTACAGCTTCAGTATTTATTAATGATGACGAGCATGGCCTGCATCATGATTATAAGAAGTGGCTGGAAAAATATGTGCCACATGAACCACTTGATCAGTATCGTCACAATGATACTGGCGAGGATAATGCTGATGCGCATATAAAACGTCAGGTTATGGGGCGCGAAGTTGTCGTTGCAATCACGAATGGAGAGCTGGATTTTGGCACCTGGGAGCAGATTTTCTATGGTGAGTTTGATGGTAAGAGGCGAAAAAGGGTTTTGGTGAAAATTATTGGAGAATAGTATCTTAGCTGTATGTTAAGATTTTCATTTTTTAGCGTTAGGAAAAAATATGTTTAAACCAACAGCAGATTTATATCAAAGAGAGCAGGTGCGTGAACTTGATCGCATTGCTATTGAAGACTTCAAGGTCCCGGGTTTTATGCTTATGCAGCGTGCAGGAGAAGCTGCGTTTGCTGTGTTGCAGCGTAAGTGGCCAAAGATAAAACAGATCGCGGTTATTGCGGGTAAGGGAAACAATGCCGGTGATGGTTATGTAATTGCGAAATTAGCTAAAAAGGCTGGTTTTAAAGTAGTTGTGTTATATTTGGCTAAGCCTGAAATATTAACTGGTGATGCGCTCTTAGCGGCGCAAGAGTGCAAAAAGGTGCGCGTAAAAATCGAACCGTTTGCCTCAGCATTAATCACGCCTGAAGCAATTATTGTTGATGCTATTTTGGGAACAGGCTTATCTGGTGAGGTGCAGAGTGAATATAAGCAGGTAATTGCCCAGCTAAATGCGCGCAACAATCCGATATTGGCAGTTGATATTCCTTCGGGGCTTGATGCAAACAGTGGTAATCCTTTAGGGATTGCAATTCGTGCTGACTATACGGTTACTTTTGTGGGTGCTAAACAGGGCCTTTTTACCGGCCAAGCTGCGGATTATTGTGGTGAAGTTTTTTATGACGATTTAGGTGTTTCCGATGAAGTCTTTCATAAGGTACAAGCGAAAGTTGAGCTGCTGCAGTTTGGTGGTCTAAAGCGTCGACTGCTGCCAAGAGAGCGTACTGCACATAAAGGTGCATTTGGACATGTGTTAGTTATTGGTGGTAATTATGGCATGGCAGGAGCGGTGCGCATGGCCGCTGAAGCAGCAGCGCGTGTGGGCGCCGGGCTCACAACTGTTGTGACGCGTCCTGAGCATGTTGCTGTAGTGTGTGCCGAGCGACCGGAGTTGATGTGTTATGGCGTGCATACAGGTGCAGAAATCATAGCGTTGATTGAGCGTGCGACGGTGGTTGTTATTGGGCCAGGCTTGGGTCGTGATGATTGGAGTCTTGATTTGTTGCGGGTAATTTCTAAATGTTCGAAGCCTGTTGTGATCGATGCAGATGCTTTGAATATGTTGGCTACATATCAGCCTGAACATCGAGACAGCTGGATTATGACACCGCACCCGGGTGAAGCCGCTCGACTTTTAGAGTGTGATATTGCTGCGATCCAGCGTGATCGCTTTGCTTCGATTCGGGCGATTAAGGCGCGTTTTGGTGGAACTTGCGTCTTAAAGGGGAGTGGTTCTTTAGTGTTGGGTGCAAGTGATCGCATTGGTGTTTGTAATGCGGGTAATCCTGGTATGGCATCAGGCGGTATGGGAGATGTGTTAAGCGGAGTAATTGGTGGGCTTGTTGCGCAACGACTCGAGCTTGAAGATGCAGCAAAACTTGGGGTGTTGTTGCATGCCAAGGCGGCAGATAAAGCAGCTGCAGCTAATGGCGAACGGGGTCTGTTGGCGATGGATTTAATGCCGCATTTACGTAAGTTGGTGAATTAATTATGAGTAAAGAGATGGTAGTTGCAGATGAGCAGGCTATGGAAGCATTCGGTGCTGAGTTAAGCACGCTGACAGGTAGTCGTTGCGTAATATTTTTATCTGGTGAGTTAGGCGCCGGAAAAACTACTTTGGTGCGTGGTTTTATGCGTGCTTTAGGGCATGAAGGCGCGGTAAAAAGTCCCACTTATACGTTAGTCGAACCTTATGTGTTATCTGGAAAAAAAGTTTATCATTTTGATTTATATCGAGTTATTGATCCAGAAGAGTTAGAGCTAATCGGAATCCGCGATTATTTTCAAGAAGAGGCGATATTTTTAATTGAGTGGCCTGAGCGCGCGCTGAAGTTATTGCCGCAACCAGATATTACTTGTGATTTACAAGTGATCGATAGTGGGCGTGTAGTAACATTAAGGGACTTTCGTAGCTAGCGGTTTTTCTATACAATAACCGGATTGCGTTTTGGCATGGTAGCTGGATAAATTAAAGCACTCAATGAAGAAAAAAATATTTAAAAACATTATCTTGCTGTTAGCACTAGTTGTAATTAGTGACGTTTATGCTCTCCCAGCTAAAGTTATAGGGTTTCGAGTCTCATCGTTAGTCGCGCGCTCGCGTTTAGTTTTTGATACCACAAAGCCGGTAATTTATAGCGCTTTTACATTGCGTAAACCGGATCGCTTGGTTATTGATTTGCATGATGCTAGTGCAAATTGTGTGATTTCTCGCTTTCTGCCATCAAGTTCTTTGCTGCGTGATATTCGTGCTGGACGCCACAACAATAACGTATTACGTGTTGTGATCGATCTACAGTCTCCGGCGGCTTATAAGATTTTTAAATTAAAGCGTGATGGCGCGCAGCCTGATCGGTTGGTTGTTGATGTTGCCGCTCTTAGTAAGATTAAAAGTAAGAAACCTTTGGTGGTGAGACCAAAAACTGTTGTTAAACCTGTTGTTGCTGCAAAGCATGTAAAATTAGCTTTAAAGCCAAAGAAGAAGCGCGATCTTATTGTGCTCATCGATCCTGGTCACGGGGGTAAGGATTCTGGTGCTATAGGTGTGCGTGGAACCTATGAGAAAAATATTGTTTTAGCTATTGCGCGTGATCTGCAAAAATTAATTAATTCACAGTATGGTTTTCATGCTTATTTGACGCGGACAGGTGATTATTTTGTTCCTTTACGTGGACGGTTGCGTATTGAGCGTAAATATAAACCAGATATGTTTATTGCTATCCATGCTGATGCTTATAAAAACCACACAGCAAGAGGTGCTTCCGTTTTTGCTTTATCACAAAGTGGAGCGACTAGTGAAGCCGCGCGTTGGTTAGCGCAAAAGGAAAATGAATCAGAATTAGGCACTACTTTGGCGGGTCTGCAATATAAAAGTAATATGCTACGTAAGGTATTAATTAATCTCGCGCAAACTGCTTCTGTGAGTGAGAGTTTAGGTATTGGAGATGATATTATTCATCGTTTAGCAAAAGTGACACGATTGCACCGGGGTTTTGTTGAGCAGGCAGCATTCGTCGTATTAAAAGAGCCTGATGTACCGTCACTATTAGTCGAAACTGGTTTTCTTTCTAATCCTAATGAAGAGATGGAATTAAGAAGCTCGAAGCATCAAGGAGCCATAGCATTTGCTCTAATGAGCGGTATTAAGAGTTATTTCTTGCAGCATCCGCCGCGTGATAGTTTTATTGCGCCCAATAATAGTGTTTAGTTAAAATATTTTGAGATATATTCTGTGTGTATTAAAATATTAGATCAACAATTAGCAAATCAAATCGCCGCCGGTGAAGTGGTTGAGCGTCCTGCATCTGTTGTTAAAGAATTAATTGAAAATAGTTTGGATGCTGGCAGTACACAGATAAATGTTGATATCAAAAAGGGTGGGGTACAGTTAATTCGGGTGCGAGATAATGGGAGCGGTATCGCCAAAGAAGATTTGTTGTTAGCGTTAAGTCGACATGCGACCAGTAAAATTCGTAGTCTTGATGATTTAGAAAATGTTGTAAGTTTAGGGTTTCGAGGCGAGGCGTTAGCCAGTATTGCTTCGGTGTCGCGTTTACAGCTCTCATCAAAAGTAAATGGTGGTGCGGCCGCTTGGTCAGTTACCGCTGAGGGTCGAGATACTGAAATAAAATTAGCACCAATTGCGCATCCTAATGGAACCTCGTTAGAAATTCGGGATCTATTTTTTAATACACCGGCGCGCAGAAAATTCTTGCGCACAGAAACGACAGAATTTAATCATCTGCAAGAGGTAATTAATCGCGCTGCTTTAAGTCGTTTTGATGTGGCTTTCTCATTAAAGCATAATGAGAAACAGATCCTTAATTTAGCTGCTGCAGAGAATCATCAGTCGCAGGAGAAACGGGTTGCAGCAATTTGCGGTAAAACATTTATGGAGCATGCAGTTCATATCGCTGCCGAACGTGATGGTTTAAAATTGTCTGGTTGGATCGGGTTGCCGACATTTTCACGCAGTCAGATGGATCTGCAATATTTTTATATTAATGGCCGGGTGATTCGCGATAAAGTTTTAGGACATGCGGTTCGCCAAGCTTACCACGATGTTTTATATGGCGGGCGTTTTCCGGCTTTCGTTTTATATTTAGAAATTGATCCTCAACAGGTTGATGTTAATGTGCACCCCACGAAGCATGAAGTGCGTTTTCGTGATTCGCGCCAGATTCATGGCTTTGTTTTTTCCGTAATAAGTGAGGCCTTGGCTAAAGTGAAGCCAGCTGACGTTGTGGAAAATAGCGCGGTTGCACAAAATAGAGTTTATGAGCGCCCAGTGGCGCCAACTCCAATGCAAGTTCAAGAGCAGATGGCATTTTATGGGCGTAGCAGTAAACCTTCCTTTGCGGCGACAGGCAATTTTTCGCAGGCAAATGTAGTTAATAGGGTAGAGGAGCACGCGGGTGATTATCCGCTAGGATATGCAATAGCTCAAATTCATGGTGTATATATTTTAGCGCAAAACAAAAATGGTCTGATTTTGGTTGATATGCACGCAGCACATGAGCGTATTACTTACGAGAAATTAAAACTCGCGCATGTTAAAGAAGGGATAAAATCACAACCACTGTTAGTACCGATAAACGTTACTTTAAATAGTAACGAAATAAAATCAGCTGAAAAATATCAGGAAGTCTTTGCGCAACTTGGAATAGAGTTGGAGTTTTTATCTGTAGATACAGTTGTAATACGTAGTGTTCCTTATCTTCTGAAAGATGGCGATGTTGAACAACTAATTCGCGATGTTATTGCAGATTTAATTACGCATGAACGTAGTACGCGTGTGCAAGAATATATTAATGAGATATTAACAACAATGGCGTGTCATGGTTCCGTGCGTGCAAATCGAAAGTTAGTATTGCCAGAAATGGATGCTTTATTACGCGAGCTGGAGCAAACAGAGCGCGGCGGGCAGTGTGGACACGGTCGCCCGACATGGGTTGAGTTAACGCTTGATGATTTGGATAAATTGTTTTTGCGTGGTAGATAACGGCGTAGAGACGCCCAACCTGGGCGTCTCCTTGATTTTGAAAAACGCCCAGGTTAGGCGTCTCTACGGGCACAATGAAGAATGAGCAAATCTATAACACCAATTATCTGTCTCATGGGGCCAACGGCCTCAGGAAAAACCGATCTTGCTATTAAATTAGTGCAAAAGTATCCATGCGATATTATTAGTGTTGATTCGAGTATGGTTTATCGTGATATGGATATCGGTACTGCTAAGCCAACTAAAGAAGAGCAGAAAGTTACACCGCATCGATTAATTGATATTTTAGATCCAGCTGAAAGTTATTCAGCTGCGCAATTTCGCCGTGATGCTTTATGTGAAATAGAGGATATTTTGACTCATGAGCGAATGCCACTTTTAGTCGGCGGTACAATGCTCTATTTTAAAGCCTTACAAGAAGGTTTGTCACCGCTACCTTCTGCAGACCCTGAGGTGCGCGCAGAGCTGCAAGCTGAATTAGATGAGCATGGTTTAGGGGTATTATTCAAAAGATTACAGCAAGTTGATCCAGAATCAGGTCAACGCATTAAAGCTAATGATGCGCAAAGAATATTGCGCGCATTAGAGGTTTATTTATTAACTGGTAAACCGTTGTCGCAAATTTGGAAAGATAATAAGCCGGAAGCTTTACCATATAAAATAATCAATTGCGCATTAATTCCGGAGGATAGGGCTTTATTGCATCAACAAATAGCTAAAAGATTTGATTTAATGTTAAAGCGAGGTTTTCTTGCGGAAGTTGAAAAATTATATAAGCGTGGGGATTTAAATACTGATTTGCCATCTATGCGTTCAGTTGGTTATCGTCAGGCTTGGCAGCATTTAGCTGGTGAGATAACGTTTAATGAGATGCGTGAAAAAACTATTGCTGCAACGCGTCAATTAGCGAAACGCCAGATGACTTGGTTAAAGAGTTGGCCGAATATAAATGTGATAAAAACCTTAGCGGATGTGGAGAAGATAATTGGGAAGTAATCGTGTAATTCTGGTGCATGTTGATTTTGCAGCTGAGCGTCCTGTGGAAGAGGATCTGCAAGAGTTTCAAGAACTAGCGCGTTCGGCTGGCGTTGAAGTTGTTGCAATTATTACTGGTAAACGCGCAGGGCCAGCGGCTAAATATTTAATTGGTAGCGGCAAGGCCAAAGAGATCGCTGATCTCGTAGCCAATGAAGAAGTCGATTTAGTTATTTTTAATCATGAATTAACGCCAGCACAAGAACGTAACTTAGAGATCACTTTTGAGTGTCGAGTTTTAGATCGGACAGGTCTGATTTTAGATATATTTGCCCAGCGGGCGCGTAGTTTTGAAGGTAGTTTGCAAGTTGAATTAGCGCAACTGCAGCATCTATCCACGCGTTTAGTGCGCGGCTGGAGTCACTTGGAGCGCCAAAAGGGTGGTATTGGTTTGCGTGGACCTGGTGAAACTCAGCTTGAGGTTGATCGACGTTTAATTCGTAATCGTATTAAAATGATCAATAAACGTCTTGCTAAGGTGCGTATGCAGCGGGCTCAACAACGTCGTGCGCGTAAGCGTAAAGAGTTAATCACAGTTTCATTGGTTGGTTATACCAATGCGGGTAAATCAACTCTATTTAATCGATTAACGACTGCGGATGTACACGCGGCTGACCAATTATTCGCGACTTTAGATCCAACCTTGCGACGCGTTGAGTTGCCAGATATTGGTAATATTATTTTAGTTGATACAGTAGGTTTTATTCGGCATTTACCGCATGATTTAGTAGAAGCGTTTCATGCCACACTTGAGGAGAGTGCTGAAGCTGATTTATTGCTACATGTTGTTGATGCGCACGATCCAGAGAGGCGAGAAAAAATGCTCGCTGTTAATACAGTTCTAGAAGAGATTT
>JAGLTR010000124.1 GCA_023135155.1 Gammaproteobacteria bacterium | reverse complement strand
CCAATAAGCTCATCAGTGGCAACTGAGCCTGATGCAATCACAGAACAACAACCATACGCCTTAAATTTAGCATCCGTAATAACATTATTATCGACTAGTATTTGTATTTTCAACACATCACCACACGCAGGTGAACCAACAACGCCTGTACCAACACGAGAATCATTTTCATCAAAATCCCCAACATTATGAGGATCATGAAAATGCCGCATCAATTCATCACTATACTCAAACATATTCTTAAATCACTCTACGAAGCAACAAGCCCCGACTTATATTGCTCTATTACGCTTTTCACCATCCCAGAAAATCCAGTTGCCATTTTAATATTCGCTTCAGTAACTACTTGCGCCGCTTTTGGTCCCAAAGGATTGCCAGCCAAGATAACATCAACATGTTTATTAACAACTAATTGACCTGCTTGCACACCTGCACCACCTGCTGCCGCAGCATACTCGTTCTTAACAGCCTCGAAAGATGAGTTACTGTCATCATAAATTATAAAATACAAACACCGACCAAAACGCTCATCAGTTTGAGCATCTAAATTATCACCCTGTGCGGGTATACAAATTATCATACGATCACCTCCAAAATATCATTTAAACAATCAATGCGAACAGCCATTGCTTCCGCCCTGCAGATTCCCATCAAGATAACGCGCAATAGCATCTTCAAGCAGGCCACGCACTCCAACTATCACCTCGATACCCCAACTATTAAATAACTGCACTGCCTTTTGCCCAATACCATCGGCAATAATCAGATTAACACCATTATCTTTTAACAACTGTGGCAGAACTCCCGGCTTATGCTCACCAACACTATTGACTGTGGTTTTCTCACCAATTATATTATTTTCAACATTAAATATCTCAAAACAAGCACAATGACCAAAGTGACTTGCGATTTCTTTACCATTAGCAGGTAGTGCTATTTTCATTTTTTTCTCCAATTTATTAATTTCTATTCACCATTACGGCATCTTTTTCTGGCCCTATTCCCCACTTACGATAACTCCACAACACGCTCCGACTTCATGATCTCGATTGCCTTTGAACTATACAACGCATCAATAACCTTTTTCCTTCCTGAATAAAGTAACCGCTGCAATGTGCTCGTTGAAATTTGCATCTTTTCGGCAGCCTCTACCTGACTTAGGCTTTCGTAATCACAAAGATGTATTGCCTCCAGCTCATCCAGCTCTACAATATTTATCTCCAGCGAAGAGAGCGGAACACCTCTAGGCTTAAAATAGGTCGAACCATTAAACGGTCGACAATAACGCTCTTTTACTACAAATGGCGACATGAACAAGCTCCTCTCAGGTGGGTATATACCCATGCTAGCACCTGCCACACAGTTACACAACCCCTCATCAAAAAATATCCGCAGACAATGCACATCGAAACAAGCACAACAATATGAAAAACAAATCATATCTGCTAATCTTGCAAGCAAATATAACTCGGTAACATCCAATGCCCAAAGAACAAACATATAATTTCAAACTCTCGAAAATAAGCTGCGTCGGCTGCGTAAAAACGATTGAGAAAACTCTCACGAAAATCGCTGAAAAAAATGATTTTCAACTGAATTTCGCACAACGTTCGCTGACAATAAAAACCAACCAGCAACCAGACGCAATAATTAAGACAATTAACGATGCCGGCTATGGCGCAAAAATAATAACAGAAAATATATCTACAGAAACAACCGAAGAGCAATCAGAATTCAAAAACACCTTAATAAAAAGCATAACCACGGGCGTTTTTGGTGCCGCATTAATCATTTTAATGCAATTAAATATTATCCCCGCATTAACCACTTTCTCCGGTCAATATATATGGTTAACTTTAGGCATGATGACCTTGGCTACCATGATTTACGCTGGCGGACACATCTATGGCGGCGCGCTCCGCAGTCTTTTCCACTTTTCTGCAACTATGGATAGCCTTGTCGCTCTCGGCACAGGTGCGACCTGGATTTATTCTATGCTTATTATCCTTTTCGCCTCACATTTTCCGCAAAATATGCTGCACGTTTATTTTGAAGCCGCGTTAATAATTATTGCCTTTATTGATCTAGGCGCTGCACTAGAACAACGTGCGCGCAGCAAAACATCCGAAGCCATTAGGAAATTAGTCGGCCTACAACCAAAAACTGCGCGCGTACTTCGCGGTAATAAAGAGATAGATATTACAATTTCCGAGGTAATTATCGGCGACAAACTCCGTGTTCGTCCTGGTGAAAAAATTCCCGTTGACGGTGAAATAATTGAGGGCGCATCGATTATTGATGAAGCAATGTTAACCGGTGAATCAATGCCCATAGTGAAAAAAGTTGGTGATAAAGTTGTAGGCGCAACAATTAATAAAACCGGCAGCTTTATCATGAGGACAACTAAAATTGGTAAAGATACAGTTTTAGCGCAAATTATTGAACTAGTACAAAAGGCACAAAACACGAAACCAGCCATTGCCCGCTTGGCTGATACTGTATCAGCATATTTCGTTCCGACTGTAATTATAATAGCCATAATTACCGCTACCATCTGGTTCATTTTTGGACCCATACCGAAACCAAGCTATGCACTAATCACCTCCATGACTGTCTTAGTAATTGCCTGCCCTTGTGCTCTAGGACTAGCAACACCGATATCAGTTATTGTCGGCATAGGTAAAGCCGCGGAAAACGGCATCCTAATTAGAAACGGCGAGGCACTACAAACAGCCAGCAAATTAACCACTATTGTTTTAGATAAAACTGGCACTATTACTAAAGGCTTCCCTGAGCTGGCAACAATTTATTGCCCCGAAAAACAGTTGCGCCTGCGCGGTTTAAGTAATATCGAAACCATTCCAAATGCAAAAAATTATATTTTACAACTCGCTGCTAGTCTGGAGAAAAATTCTGAGCATCCAATAGCCGAGGCAATTCTAACTGCCGCAGAGAAAAAAGGACTCACTCTACTTAAAACCACTAATTTTCGCGCTGATACTGGCAGCGGTATTTCTGCAGGCATAGATGATAAAACCATCTATTTAGGTAATGCTAATCTCATGCAAAAAAACAATATCAAGATTGATGCCCTGCGAGACACTGCAAATAAATACGCAGCTCTCGGACATACTGTAATGTATTTGGCTGTTAATAATCAGGCCATCGGTATAATTTCAGTAACCGATCCAATAAAAAAGGACTCGATAAAAGCGATTGAACGTCTACAAAAATCCGGCCTTAAAGTTGTTATGATAACTGGCGATCAGAAAACAACTGCACAAAAAGTTGCCAAACAAGTTGGCCTAAAACGTTTTATTGCTGAAGTATTACCACAAAACAAAGCCGCCGAAATAATTAAACTCCAAAAACAGGGCGAGATTGTTGGGATGGTGGGAGATGGCATTAATGACGCCCCAGCCCTCGCGCAAGCTGACATCGGTTTTGCAATCGGCGCCGGCACAGACATCGCCATAGAAAGCGCTGACGTAACCTTAATGGGCAACTCAATAAATAACGTTAACGATGCCATACTAATTTCCAAAGCCACCATGCACAATATCAAACAAAATCTTTTCGGCGCCTTTATTTACAACATAATCGGCATTCCAGTTGCCGCCGGCATTCTCTACCCATTTCTCGGGATATTATTAAATCCAATGCTCGCCGGTGCAGCCATGGCCATGTCATCGGTAACAGTAGTCAGCAATGCCAACCGACTAAGATTCATAAAAGTTCGCCGCGGAGACGCGTAGAGACGCCCAACCTGGGCGTCTTTTCCCAGCTTTTGAGACGCCCAGGTTGGGCGTCTCTACGCTGAATTTATATATTCTTTCCCAAATTAATCTCAAACAAAAATCCAGAACGTACAACCTCATCAATTAAACCCATGCGACTCTGCACCTGCAGTTTACGTTTTATGTTACGGAAATAAAATGCGACCGTGTATGGTGATAACTCTAATCGCCTAGCAATTGCCTGTGGATCAAGTCCGCGCATAATGCCTAATATAACTTCAACCTCGCGCACTGACAAATCAACATTACCCCAAGCACGGTGTAAACAATAACGACGCGTAAACACCCGCCCTTGTTTCTCAACCTTAACCGCTTTACGCCCAGCACGAACATCCTGCACAAC
>JAGLTR010000123.1 GCA_023135155.1 Gammaproteobacteria bacterium | reverse complement strand
TTGGTGGTGGTGTAACAGGAATGCTGGCATTTTTTTCTTTGGCTGCAGGCGCTGGTCTGTTGGTGAATCATTTCTGCTCGATGGTTGATGAGGGAAATCTGCCTGGAGAGATACTAGGGTATGTTTTTCTTGGTCTTGGTTTGGTGTTTTCAGTGGCTACGTGCGCCGCTGAGCTATACGGACAGTATAACAAAAACTCTGATGATCCAGCTGATCATGTTGCTAGTTCAGTTGCGCAAAGAGTTGATCCTGCGAGTATGGCCATGGCTGTCAACGGAGGAGATGCTGATGATGAGGAGAAGATCCCCTTATTAGTGGGTAATGGATTTGCTCGTTGGTAGAGGCGTTGCCTTAGATCTTTGTGGTCAGTATTCATCCTATTCGCGGTAGCTTTGCTCTGACCTTAGAGCAAAGCTACCGTCTAATCTTCTCGGAGAGATCAATTCTTGCTTTTTGTTTTAGGTAACGTTTTTGTTTGTTCTGCAGCTGGCTCAGAATCTTTATTAAACTCCTTGGCTATAAAAGCAAACTCGGTAATTCTCTCTTGTACTGCGGCATTGATAGTGTCTTTCGGATAGCTGCCATCTTTTTTCTGCTTGCCGGCTTTAATGCCAGTTAATATTTCAATGCCTTCATCAATAGTTGTTACCGCATAAATATGGAATTTACCTTTCTTAACTGCATCGACAACTTCTTCATTAAGCATTAAATGTTTAATATTGGTTTTCGGAATCATTACTCCTTGGGTGCCGGTCAGACCTTTAGCTTTACATACTGTATAGAAGCCTTCGATCTTTTCGTTAGCGCCGCCGATCGGTTGTATTTTACCGAGTTGATTGACCGAGCCCGTAACCGCGATATCTTGACGAATTGGATAGTTAGAGAGCGCAGAAAGTAGAGCGTAAATTTCCGTTGATGAAGCACTATCGCCTTCTACACCTTGGTATGATTGCTCAAAAGTGATGCTGGCTGAAAGAGCTAACGGGATGTTTTCAGCATATTTACTATTAAAATAGCTGGTTAGAATTAGGTGGCCCTTGTTATGAATAGGTCCGCCAAGTTCAACTTCGCGATCAATATTAACCACGCCTTTATTACCTAAATAGGCGCGTGCAGTTATTTTCGTTGGACGACCGAAGGCAAAGTCAGCCATCGATAAGACAGAGAGGCCGTTAATTTGGCCGACACGCTTACCTTTGGTATCGATCATTATTGTGCCTTCGTCAATCATCTCCTGCATCATTTCTTCGATGCTGTTCGAGCGATAAATTTTTTCGTGAATGGCTTTTTGTACGTCTTCAGCTTGAACTAATTTATGACGTTTTTTCCCGGCCCAGTAACTTGCTTGACGCACGAGATCTACAATATCGCCGAATTTAGTTGCTAGTTTATCTTGATGATCAACAAGACGTGAGCCGTGTTCGACTACTTTTGCTACGCCGCTTGGAGCAAAGTGTAGTAGTTTCTCTTCGCGACAAACTGCGCCAATGAAATGTGCGTATTGATTAACACCGCTGTTAGTACGCTTAATACTATGGTCAAAATCAGCCTTTACTTTAAATAGTTCTTTAAAGGCTTGATCATAGTTGTATAAAAGATAATAAATAAAGGGGCTGCCAATCATGATTATTTTTAGATCGAGTGGAATTGGTTCTGGGTCTAATGAGCGGGTTGCCATCATGCCATATTCTTCGCCAACATTTTCAATTGCAGCCTCGTGATTTTTTAGGGCGCGTTTTAACATCTGCCAGGCGAAGGGTTTCTGCAGTAAGTCAAAAGCTTCGATAATAAGGTAACCGCCATTAGCGCGATGTAATGAGCCACCTTTGATCATTCTAAAGTTGGTAACTAATGTGCCAAACATGCCTTGATGCTCGATACGTCCGATTAAATTGGGGCCAGTAGGATTTTTTTCTAAAATCACCGGGGCGCCTTTTGTTTTGCTGTTATCTACCAGTAGGTTAACGCGATATTCATCAAACGATGCTTCTTGTCCGCCCACGCCAGCAATTTTCGGCATTTGGGGCGTCTGTTCTTGTTGCTTAATTTGTTTAAAGGCCTGGATATTTTTCATGAGGTGGGCGCGTGTTTCGATTAAGAACTCCACCACATCTTTAAACGGCGCGTATTTCTGTTTTAAATCATTTATTAGATGATCAACGGAGAAGCCGACAACACGTTGATCTAAAAGCTGGATATGCTCTTTACCGTCTTTTTGTAATAGTTCGATTTGTTTTAAGGCTTCACGAATTTCAGTTTGCACATCTTCCTGTTGGTGCTCAATTTCAACGCGTTTTTTTTCGTCGAGATTGCCGTATTGGTCAGGAGATAAAACTTGGCCATCAACAACCGGTAGGGCGATCATTCCTTGTAAGGTTTGAATTAATTTGAAGCTGCGGTCCTCAGCTTTTTTATCAAGATTTTGAAAGAGTTCTTTACTGCGTTGTTGAAAATCCTGTTCGATACGTTCACGTTCTTTTTCGTATTGTTTGCTCTCAAATGCTTGTGGGACATTGTTTTTAAGCTCTTCTACTAGATGATCCATGTCTTCTCTTAGGTCGCGACCTTTGCCTGCAGGTAGGCGTAGAGATTTTGGTTTATCTTGATTGTCAAAGTTGTTGAGGTAGAGCCAGTCTTCTGGTGTTGGCCTATTCTTGGCCTGTTTATTTAGGAATTTGCGGATAATGGTAGTCTTGCCAGTGCCAAGTTCACCTAAAGCAAACATATGGTAGCCATGATCGACCATGTCCAGTCCAAAGCTGATAGCACGTAGGGCTCGCTTTTGACCAATTACCGCTTCAAGTGGTGGTAGGTGTTCGGTGCTGGTGAATTTGAGTTTTTTAGCGTCGCAGTAGTTGCGTAGTTTGCTGGCGGCTAGTTTTTTGTTGGCAATTCCCATAATCCTTCTCCTTGTAAATCTGCGAAATTGTAACATAAGGGGGAGTTGAATTCAGCTGTAACAGGCCATCGAAAATGGATGGTGTTAAAATATTATTGTTGCGTCATCCCGCGGTTTTTGCGTCATCCCGCGGCCATATCATTAC
>JAGLTR010000122.1 GCA_023135155.1 Gammaproteobacteria bacterium | reverse complement strand
CTCTACCAGCTGAGCTATTCCCGCCTGCAAACAAGAAGTGTATTATTCCTTTTCTTGAGCTAATGTCAAGTCGGGCCATGCAGCTTTTAGATACATTATCATGGACCACAGAGTCAACACTGCCGCTAAATACAAAAATATGATACCGGATAGCTTTAACCACCAAGTATGAGCTGGCGAATAAAGCAGTAACATAATCAACGCAATCATCTGCACTGCTGTCTTAAGTTTACCAATCTGACCTACTTTCACACTTGTTCGCTTACCAATTTCCGCCATCCATTCTCGCAACGCTGAAATAATAATCTCGCGTCCAACAATAACAGCAGCAGGAATCGCCAAATAAGCAACCCCCATCTCTCCGACAATAATTACCAATACTGTCGTAATCATTAATTTATCAGCAACAGGATCTAAGAACGCGCCAAAACGCGTCGTCTGATTAAGCGATCGCGCTAAATAACCATCCAACCAATCAGTAATAGCCGCGATTGTGAACAATCCAGCTGCGGCTATATGCCCCCATGTAGGCGACAAATAAAACATTAATACCACCGCGGGAATTAAAGCAATCCGTACAAGAGTAAATATAATTGGGACATTCATCCTTGAGATTGTACGACTTGTGATAATGAGGTCAAGGGAATTCGGATTGCGCATTAAAGGCAAAGGAATTAGAATAACTTGTTTTTTAAACTTTACGGAACGAGGAAAAATTATGTTGAAAAAAATCTTATCTTTAGCAGTTGTTGCCATATTGATGGCCCCAGCTGCATTTGCAAACGGAGGCTTCTGGCCGACAGGCTCAACCTTCCATACTGGCGCTTATTTTGGTATTCAAGGCAGCTATGTTTATACCATAAATCGCATGAAATACAACGGTACTGCAAACCCAGCATTAACTAAAAATAACCATGAACACGGCGGCGCTGGCGGCGCATTCTTAGGTTATGGATATATGTTTGATACCGGTAATTTACAGTATTTAGGCGGTGAAATTGGCATGAATTACCGTAGCAACTATAACTCCAGCTCACGCGGTCTATATGGCGCCAGCATCAATGCTAACTGGAGCGCTCACGCTGATCTTATGCCTGGCATTTTCTTTGATGACGCAAAAACCACTCTCGTTTATGGCCGTTTAGGTATCGAAGGTGATCAATTTAGAATTAAAGGCGTTAGTTCATCGAAAAAAGTTTACCGCCCAGTGCTAAGAGCTGGTTTTGGTGCTGAACACCAGTTGAACGGAAATTTCTTTGTTCGCGCTGATTATGTGATCTCTGTCCCAACAGCTTATGCAAAATTCAGTATTGCAGGTGACGGCACATACAAATCACGCCCTTGGTACAACACCGTCTCAGTCGGTATTAGCTACCGCTTCTGATTTGGCGATCTGTTTTAGCGCAGTGTGAATACGCTGCGCTAAATTTTTATTTAGCCCTTCTATTTCTGATAACTGCTCAACACTTGCAGCTTTAATCTCTTGGAAGCCACCAAAATGCTGTAATAATTTTTGACGCGTTTTCACACCAACCCCAGGAATTGTTTCCAAAACAGAACTAATAGCAGCTTTTTGACGCTGACTACGATGTCCAGTGATAGCAAACCTATGCGCTTCATCACGAATATGCTGTAACACATGCAAGGCTGCAGAATCGCCGGCCAACTCAACAGGCTCAGACAGTGTGGTCGAATAAATAACCTCTAAACCAGGTTTTCTAGTCGGACCTTTTGCAATAGTAAAAATAACTTTGTCTTTTCCTAATACATCAATGGCTACATTCATTTGTCCCTTACCACCATCAACTATAACTATATCAGGCAGTTGGCCAGACTCATACCGACGCAACAATACTTGCCTAATCGCAGCATAATCGTCGCTTTTCTTTACATTTTTTATATTATATCGACGATATTTGCTTTTTTCCGGACCCTTATCATCGAAAACAACGCAACTTGCTACAGTTAATTCGCCAAAGGTATGACTAATATCAAAACATTCCATACTCACCGGAACTTTAGTTAAATTAAAAATATTTTTTAGCTCAGTGAGCGCTTTTGTCATATCAGATTGTTTGGCGTGAATAATTTCTAAATGATGCTGCGCATTTGTCATAGCCATCTCTATCCATTGACGATTTGTTCCGCGCACTTTATCTGCTAAGATAATTTTTTTATCAAAATATTCAGATAGTGCATTCTCTATCCAGCCACGATTTTCTAATTGCTTGTTTATTAATATACGTTTTGGAATAACTTTTTCATGTAAAGGATTAAGGTAGTGCTGGGTGATAAAATCACTCAGTATTTCTTCTGGCGTTAGTAATTGATTGGTTAGGTTGTAATTACGATTACCTATAACTTTTCCTGATCGAACATACACTATGCTAATAGCATAGATACCCTGCCCCTCGATTAACGCAATAACATCAGCATCACCCTCTTTACCCGTAACAAATTGTTGCTCAAATACTTGCGCTAAATAATCATATTGATCGCGTAACTGCCCTGCTTGCTCATAATCTAAATGCTTTGCTGCCCCCTGCATCTTACTTTTAATCGCTTGCAATACCTCTATGCTCTTTCCTTGGAGAAATTTCTTTATTAGAAAAACGCTCTCCTGATATGCAGCTGCATCTATATTGTCAACGCATGGTGCTGAGCATCGCTTAATTTGGTACTGAATACAGGGGCGACTTCGATTACGAAAATACAGATCATTACACTGCCTTAGTTTGAATATTTTCTGCAAAATATGCAGGGTTTCACGCGCAGCTTTTGCATTAGCATATGGACCAAAATACTCTCCAGGAAGTTTCTTCGAACCACGATAAACGCTCAGTCTTGGAAATTGATGTTGCGATAAATGCAAATATGGATATGACTTATCGTCCTTAAAGAGAATATTGTACTTAGGCTTTAGACTTTTAATTAAGGTGTTTTCAAGCAGTAACGCCTCATTCTCTGAAGATGTAATAATAATTTCAATAGTTGCAATTTGTGCGACGAGAACTGTTGTTTTTGCATCATTAGCACCGCGAAAATAACTACTAACACGTTTTTTTAGATTCTTTGCTTTACCGACATAAATAACGCGCTGATGCTTATTAAGCATCTGATAGACACCAGGCCTATTTGGAAGAGTTGCTAGAAATTCTTTGTCGATTGACATGCCATTAATTAGGTTTCGACTAAACTATACTGGATAGCCAAGTGCGTTAACTCTACGTCACCCTTAATACTCAACTTTTCAAAAATTCGATAACGATAACTGTTAACTGTTTTAGTACTCAAATTAAGTTTATCAGCAATTTCTTGCACTCTATGGCCTTTAGCAATCATTAATGCAACCTGCAGCTCACGACTTGAAAGCTCATCAAACGGTGTTTTGTCAGGATTGCCTAATTTCTTTAATACCAACTGCTGAGCAATTTCAGGGCTAATGTAACGCTGACCTGCATGGACATTGCGAATTGCCTGCACCATCTCATTCATATTTGCATCTTTAGTCAGGTAGCCTGCTGCGCCAACTTGCAATAAGCGCGATGGGTACATGTTGTCATTACATGCGGTAACAATAAGAACTCGAACATCAGGATTAAAACGTAGAATTTTGCGCGTAGCTTCAAGCCCGCCTATTCCTGGCATCTGCAGATCCATCAATACCACATCAGGAGATAATTCACGCGCTAACTTAACGGCATCTTCACCACTATTAGCTTCACCTATAACCTTAATGCCAGAGATGTCTTCTAACATCCTAACAAGCCCTGCGCGCACTAAGTCATGATCATCAACGATAAGAACGGAAATAGTTGTTTTAGCCATTACATTAAATCTCTAGTTAGTCCTTACAATTCCCTATCCTTTAGGGGCCGTTTTGTGAGTATAGCACATTTCCTACAAAACACTTCCATAGTCTCTTAATCTCCTTGCCCAGAAAGGCATACAGGGGCAACAAATCCCCCTTATCGGGTTCAAACCCCTCCTATATTCTGCTTTCTTTTTTCCTTTTCCACATCTTCGTATCGTGCTTTCTTTGTTTGGCGGAGAGGGAGGGATTATTCAGGTACCTCCTGTACCTTCACCCTTCAGGTCGGTGTCGCTTTCGCGACCCCGGGCAAAATCGGCTTTCCTGCCGATTTTAGTGAACCCCCTTATCGGGTTCAAACCCCTCCTATATTCTGCTTTCTTTTTTCCTTTTCCACATCTTCGTATCGTGCTTTCTTTGTTTGGCGGAGAGGGAGGGATTTGAACCCCCGGAGCCCAGAGGACTCAACGGTTTTCAAGACCGCCGCTTTCAACCACTCAGCCACCTCTCCTATTTGCTCTATGTAACGCGTAGTTACAAAACAACCAGGTGATTATAGTCAATTTCTCACAAAATGGAATAAATTATGTTACAATTACAACCATATTTAGTTAATTAATTAAGGAGCTTTTTAGATGCAACCCGAAATAACTACGCTAACCGCAAAAAAAACATCCGTCTTAGCAACCAATAAAGTTTTAAGAAACACATACTTTCTTTTGAGCCTAACACTAGTTTTTAGCGCCATTACCGCCATCTTGTCTATGGCAAGTAATGCACAACCCGGAGCAATTATCTCAATCATCGGCATGTTCGGTCTGTTATTTTTAACTCAAGCACTACGTAATAGTGTATGGGGAATATTCTCAGCTTTCGCGTTCACCGGATTTATGGGATACGTGCTCGGCCCAACATTAAACTTCTATATTCACAACTTCAGCAATGGCGGCCAATTAATCATCACCGCTTTAGGTGGTACCGGCGCTATCTTCTTAGCCTTAAGCGCGTATACCTTAATGACGCGCAAAAACTTTAGCTATATGGGCGGCTTTCTATCTGCAGCAATAATGGTTGCGTTCATCGCTTCACTAGCCGGATTGTTCTTCCATATGCCTTTATTCCAACTATTTATATCCGGAATATTCATGCTAATTTGTTCTGCACTGATAATGTATTACACCAGCGCAATTATTCATGGCGGCGAAACTAATTACATCATGGCAACAATTTCAATTTATGTTGCACTATTAAACATTTTCATGGGCCTATTAAATATCCTAGGAGCCTTTGCGGGAAACAGAAACTAACTTTTCATCAAGGAAGATATCATGCGTAAATTAATTTTATTAATACTGCTCACCTGTAGTTTACCTGCTACTGCTTTTGCAGCCCTTTATCATATGCCTAGAAATGGCAATGAAATGATTGGTCGCGTTTTCACCATAAGGGTAAAGCGTGGCGACAACTTCAATAAACTAAGTAAGAAATATGGGATGAGCTACCATGAAATGATCGAAGCTAATCCTGGAGCAAAACCAAACCGCTTGCGTCTCAATCAAGAAATCATTATTCCAGCACAATTTATCCTTCCAAAATATCGTCAAGGAATAGTGATTAATACGGTTGAACTACGGCTCTATTATTTTACGCCAGATGGCAACTATGTTTTTACAACTCCAGTGGGACTAGGACGTTCCGGCTGGCGCACACCAACGACCAAAGCCCGAGTCATAAAAAAAGAGCAAGATCCAACCTGGCACATTCCAAAATCAATTCGGCAACATGCCTGGGAAACAAAAGGCAAGGTTTTACCAGACTCGATCCCACCTGGCCCTAAAAATCCTTTAGGAAAATATGCCATATATTTAAGCCACCATGGCTATCTAATTCATGGTACCAATAGCCCACGCAGTATCGGAAAATATTTTAGTTCTGGCTGTATTAGACTACCAGCTGCTGCCATTAAACTACTATTTGAACATGTGCCTGTGGGAACTAAAGTCTATCTTATTAATCACGCCAGTAAAGCTGGCTGGTCAAACGGTGAACTCTACCTAGAAGTTCAACAACCTATGAGTCACAGTGAATCATACAGCGCACTGAATCATCAAGATGTTGAACAAGCCATTCACCATGCAACTTTAAACAAACCTGCAAAAATTGATTGGCAACGTGTGAATGCTGTAGAGCGTCAACAAACAGGTATCCCACGCGTTATTGGCTACGGCTTACATTCCATGAGCCAAACTGGTGTTGAGATGAATTAGAACAAAGACATTCCTGCATCAACAAAAATCTAGGTCTGGTTTAGGGTAATTTTAAAAAATTATCTCGATAAAAACGCAGTTCATCAATTGAATCATGAATATCAGATAGCGCCAAATGTTTAGTTTTTTTCCTAAAGCCCTTTGCAACTTCTGGCGCCCAATTTTTACAAAGAATCTTCAAGGTGCTCACATCTAAATTTCGATAATGAAAATACTGCTCCAATTTCGACATATATTTAAATAAGAACTTCCGATCTTGGTAGATAGTACTACCACATATTGGTGATTTTCCGCACGGAACATAATGCATTAAAAATTCAAGCGTCTGCGCTTCAGCCTCTTCATCATTAATCTGACTATGCTTCACACGCTCAACTAAACCACTTTTATTATGTTGCGTTGTATTCCAATCATCCATGCCGTCTAATAACTCTTCAGATTGATTAATTGCTAACACTGGACCTTCTGCTAAAACATTAAGATCACTATCAGTCACAACTGTCGCGATCTCAATAATATGATCCTGTTTAATATCTAACCCCGTCATCTCGAGATCAATCCAAATTAAATTTTTTGAGCTTGGTTTCATAATATATTTGCCATTTAAAATCAAAGTCGTACAATAACTCGTTATGATAACAGCAACAATCGCAATCGTCATTGCCTATTTACTCGGTTCGCTCTCCAGCGCAATCATCGTCTGTAAACTCATGGGACTACCTGACCCTCGCACCGAAGGCTCAAAAAACCCAGGAACAACGAATGTATTACGCATTGGAGGCAAGAACGCTGCAATTATTACGCTCTTAGGTGACATGCTAAAAGGCGTGATTCCAGTGCTAATCGCCCACGCTCTGCGCGTAGATGGCTTTATGCTTGGTCTTGTTGCTCTAGCTGCTTTCCTTGGCCACCTATTTCCGCTCTACTTCGGCTTTAAAGGCGGCAAAGGCGTCGCTACGTTCTTAGGTGCCCAACTTGCACTTGCGCCTGTAATAGGTATTGCGATTATAATAACCTGGCTAATCGTAGCCTTCCTATTTAGATATTCATCTTTAGCTGCGCTCGTAGCTGCAGCATTAGCACCAATCTACGCACTAATCCTGCAACACTATGCCTACTTCATTCCAATCTTAGCTATGACGCTTTTAATCTATTGGAAACATCAGTCGAATATAAAGAATTTATTAGCCGGGAAAGAAGATAAAATAAGACTAAGAAAATAGCTTTCACAACAACTGCAACATTACAATAGGCAACATGCCTGAGAAGAATTACCATCTTCACGAGAATTACTTGCACCAGTCTCACCACCATCTGGAGATCCATCATCCCCTTCCTCTAATTCATCCTGAGGGTGATTATTTGACAGAATTTTCTCGATCTGCTGCTGCACATCTCTTTCAACTACTAATTCCTTAAGCGTAAATTTATAGCTATTAGTGGCCGGATCAATATATTTAACACCATCTTTTTTCGCACAGGTCAATAGCCAGTATAAATCGTATAGCTGACCGTTGAAACTAATAGGAATATTGGGAACGTTTCTAGAGATTAAACACACATACTTAGGAACATCTAACGCTTCTTTGATCTTTACTGATGCGTTAATTATTACTTCAGTATTTTTGGCCTTATTGAAAAATGATTTTATATAATCCTGCATTGGGTCGTTAAAATCACTCAACTTTACATCTTTTGGAATCAAGGAAAGCGGCCATAACTCGTCTTCTTCAGGAACTATATCACTATCTTCATCTTTAGCTAAAACCTGGTTTCTAATCTCTATTACCACGTCACCTTCCCCATCAACGCTATCAACATTTTGCGGTTGAGGCACATTCATAGTTGCTTGTTCGTTTTCTATATTCCTGGATATATTTTTTTGTCTTTTTTGCTTTAATGCATTACGAATAATTTCAAAATATGTGCAACAAAATGCTATAAAAACAACAGCACAAATAAAAATACCGGCACCAAATACCGCTCCCAATACATTTTTCCAATTAATATCATCATTATCTGCACATCTGATACACTCATAATTAACATCAGCAACACATAAGTCTCTAGCAATCGTTTCATTTTTCGTGAGCAACTGAGTTGGAAAACCACATATAAAATCCTGACCATCACAATTGCTGGTACAACCATAGGCAAAAATACTAGAACTCAAAGATGGTTGTAATGTGGCATTATAAATCACCTGACATAAAAAATTATCTGCAAACGTCTGCGCTAACGAACCAGATAATCTATCAGCAATAGCCAATAAAGGTAATAAGGATGATGCATTTCTTGCTACAGCATTTTTATAAAATGGTACTCCAATCAATGTTCCAGCAAACACCACTTTTTCTGGATTGCTACACGCCACCATTTCATGCCCTATATTAGAAGAAGCTTTAATGACAGCAGGAAACAGACTCAGCCCAACACCTAGTTTAGTAAGAATTGTGCTAACTGAGCTTTGCGAACTGGGAAGCACTTTTACGGGAATATTAGTACAAACTTGTTTGGCCGTAAAAACTTTACACGGATGTTTTCTTAACTTGCCTTTATATTTAGGTCTTTTTTGATTCCTTCGACTCATAATATACCCATATAATGTCTTCTAAACCGATCATGATAAACAAAATGATTTACTTGTCACTACCGTAATTTTGATATTATTTTTACTTAGCTTTCTTTATTGGCTTGGTATTTTTCACATTTTTCGCTGGCAGCGGCTTCAACTTACCAGCTAAAGCAATAGTCAAAGCCTCATCAATCCACTTCACAGGTTTTAATTCAAGATTATCCGTTATATTTTTTGGAATCTCTTTTAGATCTTTGACGTTTTCTTCAGGGATAATAACTGTCTTAATGCCACCTCGCAGCGCTGCTAATAACTTCTCTTTTAAACCACCGATTGGCAGAAGCTCACCACGCAAAGTAATTTCACCAGTCATCGCAACATCCGCACGCACTGGAATCTTTGTAAGCGCTGAAACTAAGGCAACACACATACCAACACCGGCACTCGGGCCATCTTTAGGAATAGCGCCTTCCGGAACGTGCACATGGATATCAGTTTTCGTATAAAAGTCTTTAGGTATACCAAGTTTATCGATGCGGCTACGAACTACAGTAATGGCCGCCTGAATAGACTCAAGCATAACATCACCAAGTGAACCCGTATAAGTAGCACCACCCTTACCAGGGATAATTGCCACTTCAATAGTCAACAAATCACCACCAACTTCTGTCCAGGCTAAACCAGTAACTTGACCAACCTGATCTTGTTGTTCAGCCAAACCAAAACGATGCTGCCTTACACCTAAATATTTTTCGACACTTTTCGGTGTGATTTTGGTATTTGTTGTTTTAATTTTTTTCAACAACACACCTTTAACTATTTTACGACAAACTTTTGCAATTTCTCGTTCTAAACTACGCACACCAGCTTCACGGGTGTAATAGCGAATAATCTCTAAAATGGCCTCATCGCTAAATACCAATTCTTTATCCTTTAAACCAGCCTCTTTAATTTGCTTAGGAACTAAATATTTCTTCGCAATATGCAACTTCTCATCTTCGGTATAACCATCCAAAAACAAAAGCTCCATACGATCTAATAATGGACTTGGAATATCCAGCGTATTTGCTGTACAAACAAACATCACATCCGAAAGATCATAATCAACTTCTAAATAGTGATCAGCAAAAGCGTGGTTTTGCTCAGGATCTAAAACTTCAAGTAATGCAGATGAGGGATCACCGCGAAAATCCATGGACATCTTATCAACTTCATCGAGCATGAACAGCGGATTACAAACTTTCGCTTTCGCCATCTTTTGCAATACTTTACCAGGCATAGAGCCAATATAAGTTCTACGGTGCCCACGAATCTCAGCCTCATCACGTACACCACCTAAAGCAACGCGTATAAATTCGCGTCCAGTTGCGCGCGCAATTGATTGGCCTAATGAAGTTTTACCAACACCTGGAGGACCAACCAAACATAGTATTGGGCCTTTCACTTTTTTAACACGCTGTTGCACAGCCAGGTATTCAAGAATACGTTCTTTAATTTTATCTAAACCATAGTGATCATCTTCTAAAATACCTTGCGCCTTCGGTAAGTCTTTATTTATGCGTGAACATTTCTTCCAGGGCAAATCAACTAACCAGTCGATATAATTACGTAAAATAGAAGCCTCTGGTGACATCGTTGGCATCATCTGTAATTTTTTTAATTCTGCAAGAGCCTTATCCTCAGCATCTTTATTCATGCCAGATTTCTTGATGAGTTTTTTTAGTTTCTCCAGCTCATCAACAACACGTTCTTTATCACCTTTTTCACCCAACTCTTCTTTAATTGCTTTTAATTTTTCATGCAAATAATACTCGCGCTGACCTTTTTCCATTTGTGATCGTACACGCGTGTGAATGCGTTCTTCCATATGAGAAACATCAATCTCAGCCTGCAAATACTTTAACAACACCTCTAAGCGCTTTTTACCATCATGAACTTCAAGAACCTTTTGCGCTTCGTTAATTTTTAAAGGCAAATGCATGGCAATAGTGTCAGCAACTCGACCTGGCTCTTTAATCCCTGTAATTGCGGATAAAACTTCTTCAGGTATTTTGCTATTTGCTTTTACATAATCTTCAAACAGATCAGTCGCTGCACGCAACAAGCCGGATAACTCTGGATCCTTTGCGTCCCAAACATCATCCATTTGCTCAATCACTGCCAAAAACATCTCATCTTCTTCAATAAATTCTTCAATGCGCCCGCGACGCATGCCTTCAACTAAAACCTTAACCGTACCATCAGGCAGCTTTAATAACTGCAACACGTTAGCAACAGTACCAAAATTATGCATATCATGGATCGTAGGATCTTTTACTTTTGATTTCTTTTGCGCAACGACAAAGATCTGCTTACCTACATTCATCGCTGTCGTCAGCGCTTGAATGGATTTTGCTCTCCCAACAAAAAGCGGAATAACCATATGTGGAAAAATAACAATATCCCGCAAAGGGACAACTGGCATTATATTTTGTTCATCCGTCATTTATTCACCTTTCCCTGTTTGTTTTTCGCGAAAATCATTTGAGGCTTAGCATCGCTCTCAATAACATCCGCATCAAAAATAACTTTTTCTAAATTTTCCATAGAAGGCAACTCAAACATAACATCAGTCAATGCACCTTCTAAAATTGAACGCAACCCACGTGCTCCTGATTTACGTGATAGAGCTTTACGAGCCACGGCTTTCAGAAAAGCTTCGGTAAATTCAAGCTCAGCATCTTCCATCGAAAATAACTTCTGATACTGTTTGGTCAGAGCATTTTTCGGTTCAGTAAGAATACTAATAAACGATTCTTCATCAAGCTCATCAAGCGTCGTAATAACCGGCAAACGCCCGACAAATTCAGGAATCAAACCAAACTTAATTATGTCTTCCGGCTCAACTTGATGCAGAAGTTCATTCAAAGCTTTTTTATTGTCTTTACTACGCACATCGCCAGAGAAACCGATACTAGATTTTTCTGTACGCTCGCGAATTATCTTGTCTAAATCAGAAAATGCACCACCACAAATAAATAA
>JAGLTR010000121.1 GCA_023135155.1 Gammaproteobacteria bacterium | reverse complement strand
GATCAACAATATTCGCTTCCCAAGCTTTATTGCGGCCGATAAGGCATTGTTGTGGTAATCCAGAGTAGGGCGCGTTATTGTCAGTTTCGCCAATAGTCACATAGGCGAACAACTGACTCTCTTCAGTGTTGTAACTGTCAGGGTCGATATCTTTGTTTGGTATAACAACCGCGACATCAAAAGCCTTCAGTTCATTCGTTGGAAGATTATTGCCATAGTAGAAAGCAATACTGGTAAGAGGCGTAGTATTGGCATGACATACGGTTAGATAAAGGTTGGCTATAAACCCACAAAAAAGCAGCATAAGATATTTTTTCAACATAATCGTCCCTATCCTTGTTGTGTGCGTAAGTATAATCGATATGACGATAATGCGCGATCTTGGCATTGAGCGCTCCGTCTGGTTCGTTATTTTACGGCTTGACCGGAGAATCCATTGCCTAAAGCGGCTTGCAATGGTTGTTTTTTGGTAACTATGTACTATACTCAAACAATAGTCGCCACAAAACTACGGTATTGTGTTACAGCTGAGTTGCGTTAATATTGAGAGGGAGTTTGTTATGAAAAATCCAATAAGTTGCTGCTATTTTCCTACCTCGGTCATGTTCATTGATGACAATGAAAACTATCTAGAGAGTATTGTGCCGCTAGTCGGGAACGACCAGTGTTGTGAGTTTTATGTTAATCCGCGTGAAGCACTGGCCTATTTAGAAGAAGAATACTCGCCGATCCCATTTATTGAAAAGTGGTTATTAAATCTAAAAGATACAACGCTAGAGCTAGGTTTCGAGCTTGAGGATAATGAGTTAACTCATAGCTACATTGATATCGATATTGGTGAGATTTATCGGGAAATTTATTCTGCAAAGCGTTTTGCCGAAGTGTCAGTTGTGGTTACCGATTATGCTATGCCGGAGATGAGTGGCGTTGAGTTTTGTCGTGCGCTAAAAGACCATCCTGTCAAACGTATCTTGTTAACTGGTCAGGCTAGTAAAGATGTTGGGATTCAGGCTTTTAATGAAGGCGTTGTCGATCGCTTTATTGTGAAAGGCGAGGATGATCTTTTAGTTGAGGTGAATAAAGGTATTGAAGAGTTACAGCATGAGTATTTCGCCGGTGTCGGTCAGGCGGTTTTAGGTAGTTTATCGTGTTCGAAACGTTTTGCTATGCGCGATCCAGCTTGTGTTGAAAAGTTCTTAGAAGTTTTGCGCGCGAAGAATATTTGTGAGTATTACTTAATTAATGATGCCGGTAGTTTTTTAATGCTCGATAAGTACGGCCATGTAAGTTGGTTTATTGTCCAAAATAACACTGATACGCAACATTATTATGATTTTGTTTATGATAACGAAGGTCCTAAAGATTTAATCAAGGCGCTAAAAGATAGAAATAATTTGTTATTTCTTTTTGAGCGCGAAAGCGAGTTCGTTTTAAAACCAGAAGACTGGCAAAAATGGCGAAACCGCATCCATCCCGCGGAAACAATTAAGGGGCGCTATGGTGAGTGGTATTGCGCGGTAATCGATGGCCCATCTGTTTACAATATTCGTCCTGATGAGATTGTGAGCTATCAGTCGATTCTAGAGCAAAGATGATTGTAGTGGCACCGTCTTCCCGCGGACGCGGGAATCCAGTCTTGTTTGCTGTGTTTGAGAGATCATCCCACGATTTTGTTTCTGGATTAATGCATTCTTCGTAGAGACGCCCAACCTGGGCGTCTCAATTAGTCATAAAAGACGCCCAGGTTGGGCGTCTCTACGCTCCTGTTGTATGCACGGACTATCTTCTGTGAATTTCAACTAAACAGTTATTTTTCATATAGATATCTAGGCTCGGTGGTGCAAATATCTTCCTAGCTTACGGCTATTCCCGCGATTGCAAAGTTACGCAACATCATGATTTCTCTCAATTTCAGGTTCTCTTAATGCCCAGGTGTTTGATTTGTAATATAATTGCCGACACATTCACATTCTCTAGACAATAAGGTTGGGGCAAGCTCATGCATATATTCACCATAATAATCGAAGTAACTTTTTCATTAGCGCTATTCATTAATGCGCTTCTCTTTTTGCCGCAAGCTGTGAAATTAATACAACAAAAAAAATCAGGTGATATCTCGTTTATGACTTTCGCTGGATTTAATCTTATCCAGTTGGCTATGATAGCCCATGGTATTTTAGTGCATGATTATCTATTAGTTTGGGGTATGATGCTGACATTTGTGACCTGTGGGTTTGTTAGTTTTTTGATTATTTATTATCGGGTCAAGAATGCTGTTAGTGAGTAAGTGTGAGTAAACAGGAGTAGGTGTTTAACATGAATGCTGCGAATGAACTGAAATTTCTGCGTCGAGTTGTTGCTAATCTTCCTGAGCATGTTTATTGGGTTGATAAAAACAGCGTGATTCTTGGTTGTAATAATGCGCAGGCTGAATTATTTAATAGCACGCCTGAAGAAATGATTGGCATCTCATTGTCTGATATATTGCCAGAAGAGTATGCAAAATCAATTCTAGCTAACAATGAAATTGTTATAAGCAGCGGACAGGACGGGATATATGAAGAGACATATGTTGCCGCTAACGGCAGAGAAATTACCTTTTTGTCGCACAAAACGCCATTATTCGGAGAAGACGGAGGAATTATTGGGGTTAGCGGAATATCAATAGATATTACACAATATAAAGACTTAGAGGAAATTCAAATAAAATTGTTTTCTCAAATAGCTAAGAAGGGCGATGTCATTGTTGATTTTTCAAAATTAGAGCATTTAAATGATTATATAGACAATGTGAGTCATTATTTAGAAAGCATTATTTCATTAATGCCTGGACATGTGTATTGGAAAAATCGAGATGGAGTGATCCTTGGTTGTAACGACAATATGGCAAAGTATTTTGGATTTAAGTCTAGGATGGGGATAGCGGGGCTAACTGATTATGATATTTTAGATGCTGCGCAAGCAGATTATGTGCGGAAACATGATTTAGAGGTTATGAATTCAAAACAACCTCGTACTATTGAAGAAGCTGAGGATTCTGTTGTGTTTTTATCGAGGAAAGAGCCAATTTTAAATGATAGCGATGAAGTGATTGGTTTGCTTGGTGTTTCATTGGATGTTACAGAACAGAAGAGGCTAGAAAGGGCGCTTAAAAAGGCAAATGAGCGCGAGACGAGGCTAATAGAAGAGCAGCATTCGGCAAAAATACGGGCGCTACAGGCAATGTCAGCTAGTATAGCGCACGAACTGCATACACCTTTAATGACTATTAATAATCAAGCAAACATTAAGCGTTACTTGGAGGATTTGGTGCAAGGATATGAGGCTGCACAAAAAGCGGGTCTAGAAGTGCCATTTATTAGACCGAGTCATATCAGTGCGATACAGAAAGGTTTGGACAGCATTGGGAGAGAAGCTGACAATGCTCGTAATATAATTAATGAGTTGCTGGCGAATCTAAAAGAATTGAATGTTTCGCCTGAGGATTTGTCTCGTTGTTCGATTGTGGATTGTATTGTAAGTGTGCTGTCACGTTACACATTCGCTAGTTCGGATGAGCGTAAGCTGCTGCATGTGGATGAGGCCAATGATTTTGATTTTCTTGGCAAGGAATTATTATGTTCACATATATTGTTTAACCTATTGAGGAACGCCTTTTATTATATTGCTAAAGCAAAGAAGGGTGAAGTTCGTTTGTGGTTGAAGCATGGAACTAAATATAATGAAATGCATTTTCGTGATACAGGCGCTGGAATAGCGGCCTGTGATTTACCTCATATATTTGACCACTTCTTTTCACAAACAGAGGGTGGCACTGGAGTGGGGCTCTCTTTTTGTGAAATGGCAATGCAGAATATGGGCGGTGATATGACATGTGACTCTAGGGAGGGAGAGTACACTGAGTTTGTGTTACTGTTTCCGAAGTTGTTACAGGCCGCTGATTTTTAGGCGGGGTGTAGTCAATCGACTGATTGGTCTAATATGCGGATTTCAGGTTCTCTTAATGCTTAGGCGGTTGATTTGTAATACAATTGCCATGAATTTTGTGCGACATCATACATATAAAGGGTTGGTATCTAGTTTGAATAGTAATTTCAAATATTATTCATACGATCTGTTGCCGCAAGATCCTGCTTCTCTTGTAAGAGGTGTTGGAGCTGCGGCACGGATTTTGGACTTGTTTGTTAATTTGCTAAATGAATTAATTGATGCTCTTAAAATATTTTATTTAGAGCGAGGGCTTTCTAGATTTGATCCGCATGTTGGGGAGACATCGTGTCAGATTAGGGCATATAAAACTTTGCTGTATGATAACTTAGTCGATGATGAAATATTGTGTTCTGTTATGCGTCGTATTTCATTTCTAGAAAATGTTCGTAGCAATTATATGCGTATATATCATGCAAGACTGCATACATGCGAAAGAATAAAGACTATGACTATTCGCGATTTAATGCGTGAATCTGGTTTGGACTTTGAGATAAAGTCTGATGAGATGTTTTTGATGCGCTCATGGTTTTTAACGAAATATAAGATTGAAGATGATTGGTTTAATACACATATCGATTGCGAAACAATAGCTATAAACCTCAATATATCACATAAGCAGTCTAAAAAGTTAGCGCACTATTTCCAGTGCGAATTGGCTATTGATTCCTCGTTGTTTGTTCAAGGTCTATTGGAGGGAATGGGCGCTTCTGACTGTGATGAAACAATATTGCAATTTTTGCATAAGGATGATGATGATGGTAGAACTGTTATGCCATGCTTTCATTTTAGTGAAATAATCTTTTCACATTTGCGTGAAAATAGACTGCCTATACTGTTTGTTATAAATCGTCGAGTCGGTGAGTCAGTTTGCGATAAGTTATGTTTGCTTTGCGATTTTGCGGTTGGCGGTGTCCAGTTAGCGTCCGCTAGGGTTTTAGATAGTTATGGAAATAAATCCGCCCTAGTGGTTCATGGTGTTGCTGATTATAAACAGAATGCGAAAGAGTCTAATCATGATTATCTGATGAGATTTGTTGGTTTGGGGCCGGAAAATATTCTGAGGATGAATATGGCAAAGCATCCTCAATTTAGCGGAGTTAAATTGAAGATGTATAGTGAAAATCCATACTTGCTGCTGCGGGAGCAACAATTGCAAAGATATAATATTATGCGTAAGCTTGAAGATCGTTTATATTTGATGCAATATTTAGCGGAGATATCGGGGTGTTGCGAGTCTCATCCCCACCTATTTTTTGTGAGGCATATTTATTGTGACAAATTGGTTAATTACATAAAGTATACCTAGTGAGGTAATCGAATGTTTAAGAAGAAAGCGTGTATTAAAGGTTGCGCCAATGGTGAATTGTTAGATCGTAATAGAGTCAGTTTTCTTGAAAAAGTTCTTTCGGTAATGCCTGGTAATGTCTATTGGAAGGATCGAAATGGTGTAATGTTAGGGTGTAACGATAATAATTTAAAGTATTTGGGAAGAAAGACGCAGGAGGAGGTGTACGGTAAAACTGATTACGAGTTGCTTGACAGAAAAACGGCCGACATGTTGAGCAAAATAGATAGGAGTGTTATTGAGAACGCAGCGCCTGTTTA
>JAGLTR010000120.1 GCA_023135155.1 Gammaproteobacteria bacterium | reverse complement strand
TACCCCACTTCGCAGGAATACGCAATGATAAGTCCGGAAAAACGAATTTATAGAGATGACTTAAGAATTCCTTAACAATCCCCGTCTATAATCGAACACATAGGAAAAGAAACAGGACAGAGCCCGAGTGTAATGTATACAATACTGCGCTCTCAATCAGGTCCAGAGCGACAGATAAACAGAAAGGTCATAAGTATATGCCAAATGAAACAACAATACTGACGCACGTACATGTTAAAAGCATCGCAGACTACTATGGCGACAACACTCAAAACAAAATACGGCAGTGGCCACGTCTGCTATACATTGATACCCACTTAAAAGCTATTATTCCTGAACAAGACACGACTACCACTCCAGCACCGATAAAACCACAAGAAGACCAAAATAAAATCGAAAAACCCGACAACAAAAAAAAGAAAAAGAAAGCGAAAAAGGCTTTAGGAGAAAAGACACCCCTACTAAAGAGAGAAAAACCTCAACAGGATTTCCCAAAAACACAAACACTTGAACAACCAAGTTTACAACAACCTGAAAATGACAATAACCAGTTTGGAATATTTCACGGGCAAACAATACAACACCCATACAACTGCTTCGCTGCATTAAACACTCGTGAACTGTGCAATTATATTGACTTCACTTTTCCGCGACTAAAAGACGAGCTACAACAACAAAAAGATGCCCTCGCAAAAAAACAACCAAACAAAATAACGCTAAGATTTAGCAAACTGCCGAAAAAGTTTATCATCAGCATTCCCGCAAAAGCCTATACAAAATACAAACAACGAGCCATAAGAGATGACTTAAACGTCATGACACAAATTGAACATGACGTAAAACGAGCTGAACAAGGTCTTGCGCAAACGGTTTTCGATGATTTAGTTCGCAATCGCTCTACTAATAACAAACTCCCGCCCAACCCAGACGAAAAAACAAAAGCGCATAAAAAACTTACAGCCTTTGCCAGGGAGTATGGCGACCACTACACAATCGATATTCCAGCGGCATATCAAATCTTATTACAAGACTATCTCCTACAAGAACGCGCCAATAAGCTACAAGAAAAACCATCAGCAACCAGCCGACTAAAACCCGGGAAAAAAGCAAAAACTAAACGCGCTGAATGTGACACTTATATTAATGAAATTGACAAAATGCTACTAGATACCGAAAAAAGAGTTTCCATACCCGATGCAGATGATCACCCCGAAATGAGCGAGATTTTGTCCTTGGCTAGCATTGAACAGCAAACTCGTTTTTGGAAAGAATTTGATCAAGCAACAGTTGCGAGCAAAGGAAGTATTAACACAGATAGAATACCCAGCTACGACAAAGAAACCATAAAAAATAGAACAGCAAATGAGACAATAACCGCCCAAAATCTAGCAAAAATGCTGGTAAAATACCCGAACAAATATAAGGCGCAACCAAAAAGCAAACTGCCCGAAATACCACTAAACGAAAGAAAGATGCTGGAATACGAGGCAGAGCATCACCACATGCATAAAAAGCTCACCCAACAAAATGATGCCGCCTTTGCTCGCCTCTTATATGCTCTACAGGATACGCGTAGATTAAATGATGATGGTGATAATGGCGTGAGTGAGCCAGGAGAAGCAATAAAATTGGTGCGTGATAACGAAACCTCACAAACCATCATTGACAAATTCTGTCGAGATATTATTAAACGTCCTACCACCATGTTCAGACCACAACAAGGACTATTTACACCATATATTTATACCATGCTCAGCTCTACCTTCAAGGATGTTTTCATCAGAGAGTATCAAGCATATCGCGAAAAAACACCGAGATTGAAAAAATTAGAGCTAGACCAAAGCGAAAGACTATTTACGAAAGATGACAAGATTAAAGTAGCGAATGAGTTTGCCTCACTAAATGAATACGTTCACACAATAAACCGCGAATTCATTCAAAACCAACTAAACAAAAAAGATATAACTGACTTTAAAGGAAACCCGATAGATAAAGAGAGCTACAACACATTGTTGACTTTTATTAACAACTATCTGGACCCCAAGGCTCATACAATCAAAGATTCATTAGAGCTATATCGCAACACACTAGATGGACTATATGGCACTGTAATCGAGAAATTAAGCGCTCTTACTACGGCGTCGCTACCAAATATAGAAAAACTAAACGAATTTGTATTTACTGTCGACGAAGCCATCACCTACTTAGATGAGGAAGCATCAGAACAAAAGCCGGAAAACTCAAAACCGGGATTACTTCGCAAAATTCCGTTAAGAAAATCAACCAGCCCCGCTGAAGTACCTGCTACCACAAAAAAAATCACCCTACACCTTCTTAGGGAAATGGCAACTGGCGAATATTTCAGAAAAGAAATTTCAGCAGAACAACGCAGCAAGGATCAAAAAAACTACGAAGAATACATTACTGACAAACGCAAAGAAGAGTCACTACACTTTCAAAACTGCTTCAAAACATTTTTTCAATTAGCCGAAAAGCGCATACAAGAAGACCCCAAACTAAAAGGGCATGAGAAGAATAACTTGCGCTGTGATCTATATCAGCATAATACCAAACAGATAAAAGATTACCGCATAGCAGCAAATCCATACATATCAAAAGACTTTCTAATATTTTTCAACTACCTTTTGCAAGGTAAACCAGATATAGACAATACTAGAGATAAACGAGGCTACCAAATAACCAATGGCAGCGAATGGTTTATACCGGCAGAGCAAGGAGATAATGATAAACCAATAATGTGCGGCAATCTCGAATGCTACATCAATATAAAACAAGCAGATAACGCCTTTGCGCGGTTATCACCAGACGATAAAACAAGTCTTGAAAAAAGCTTTATTCAACCTTACCTTGATCAATATGACGGCTCGCATGATAATTACGCGATATTAATATGCACAATTGGTAACGCCGATCACATTAAACAATGGGCAAGCAAACGTTTTGCTTTTCTGGCTCAACATAAGCTCAGCGTAGCAACAGATCAACCAGCACTTGCAATAAATGGGATCAACCCCGCAACAGAACAAACAAAACAAACCGAAATAACAAGCAATGATATAGAGTTCCTCAAGCATCCACGTGTACGCGCCAATATGCCCCTCTGGCACAAACTGGATAAGATTATCACTCAACATATTAATACACCAAAACATCAGTGGAACCTGCAAACCAGTAATTTTATCGAGAAATACGGTGATTTTAATGACGGGCGCTACACAGAATTACAAAAATTAATATCCACTTATGGTGGCGTGCCATTTATCCCGCAAAACAAAGTTAAAACATATTTAGACTGCTATCATTACTGCGGCAACGAATATCTGCAAGATATTTTAGAAATGATCCAAAGGAATAAATATATATTTAACCCTGATGCTCCTAATGACAATGGAAATAGCGAATTACTAATAATAAAACCATTTATCGAAAAACATTTTAAAAATGAGCAGCATGATCTCAACGCATCATCTCTTGAGAATCTGAATAAACTAAAAGAGCGCATTGTCGAGAAAGCAAAAGAAATAGCCAGCTCTCTACCTACAACCACCAAAGAAAACAGCCTCCAAGATCTAATCGCGATTTATGATGGGTTATGCAACATCCCTGTGACAAACCTTGAAAACTGCATAAAAACACAACCAGTTGACAAAAATCTACTGCCATATATAAAGCTTATTATCAAACATAAAAGCTACAACAACATCCCAATTACAGCCCTAACAGACACAACAAAGCTAACCAACACTAGCGCCTCAGAGGCTAACACCCAGATATGGCTGTTCATAAACTCAGCACACAACCTGCCAAACTATCTTGCAAAGATTGCTCGTGAACAAGTAGACACAACGATACAAGCCCCCAGCATATTCATCGCACAGCACTATGACCCAGAACAACAACTAGCGCTGCCTGATATTGACAAAGCATCTGTCGAGGACCTATGCCAATTTATTGTAAATAACTCACACAACTTGGATCAAGACGATCCGCTTACTGATTTCATTAAACTAATAATAACATCTTGTGAAATCGGAATCCCAGGCATCTCCTTTGAAATGCTAAGCGCCTTCAACAAACTGCATGTGAACTACCTTGCTGAAAATCCCAATACTTTTCTTACGAAATTAGTAAGATTTGCAATTGAAAATAAGGGGTTTGAGGATATATCAATCACCCAGCTAGAAGCTTTCTTAAAGAAAAACACTCAAAAGATTAACCCTCTCTGGCAATCATATTTAGAACATAAACAAAATAGCAAAGCCTCACGCCAAATCTTAAAAGATCTACTGCTTAACGAAACTGGCGCAAACAGCCTAAACAAAAAATCACCAGCTAATTTTGCACAAATATTCTCTCTCTATCATGAGCTTTGCAACATACCAACAATCGCCGCTCAAGAAGAATTGAACAATAATGGCACAAACAACAGTCTGCGCACCGGCTTGCTGACACTAGCTGTAAGATACAACCAATTAACAGATGCACCAAACGAACAAATACTGGGAATAATTAATCAGCATCTCCAGCTAACTCCGCTGCAAAAAGCTCTGTTCGGTAAAATTATTGAGCATCACAGCTTCCATAAAATCCCAGCAGCAGAGCTACTAAAACTTGTTAGAACTCACCTCAAATTTGACGGTACCGAATACGCATTACACCGTTTCGTAGCGCCACTATTACATCAAACCAAACTTATTGAGTTCGCTAAGAGACAGACAATTGAAAATGAACTAAATAGCTTCTATGCTGCAAAAAAACCGACACACTATGCTAGTGAAAGCGCACTTAACCAACTAACTATCGCCCACCAAGGTATGCACAATATTCCACCTACTGCCGCACTATCATACTTAGAGGAACACAAGGAAGCGCCACATAAAATACAAACAGCGACATTAAGACTTATTGCAAATAGTGAAAGTTTCACAAAGATTGAAATTGCATCTTTACAAGCAGTTGTACGCGCTAATGTTGCCCCTGAAACACTACAGAAATACATACCGAAAAATGGCCATTTTGAAGATATATCGGTAGAAACATTACACGATATACTAACAGACGCGCTAGATAAATTAACAACCATCAACTTCACAACCCGTCAAAGTTATCGCAATAAAGGCTTAGCAACACAACTAAGCTCCGCACCAAGAACTAGCCTGGATCCAGAAAAGCCAAGAAGCATGGACCAACTGCATGAGCCAACAAAAAAACATTTGGATTTCTTGCGAAAATACCCTCTATTTGGAGATAACATTTACAGTACATCTGGTATCGCAGAACTACGAGAACATCTCGACTTACATATGGCGCAAGATTTTCAATATGATCGCCTAGAAGAGGGTTGGTGCTTTACGACCGAAGCAGTTGCTTGCCAATCTAATGACACGACACAAAATACACACCCTGCTCCCATATTTGCATCTCACAAACAACTGCAAGAACTACGTGTAAACAAGGCTATATTTCTTTTATGCTCGCCGTTGTTCACTAGCGAAACCTCAGCTAGCCAAGCCTCAGCCTATCTGACAGCCCACATGGTCGAGAATCCCAAGAGGTTCCCTAAAGAACATATGTCTATATACGCTGCAGAGAAAACCTTCCCCAGAACTTTTCGACGCGGAATAAATCGTTTTGATGGCGCAGTGCATGATTTCATAACCTACCACAGCAATACGGAATTACGCGCCTTAGACGGCATACAACTAAATACAGCAGAATACATAGTATCACGGTTAGCATCTGACGAGCCTATTGATGACTTTCGTGCGCTAGCCGTAGAACAACTACTTAAAATGCCGGCACAAACATTAACTAAAGAAAACGCTGAAGAATTATTAACTAACAACACCATCAGCTTTCATAAAATATTACAAGAAAACGAGAAACGCAGAAATACCACTAAACAACAAAACAGTAATAAAATCAGTATATGGCGCACAACCTCAGGCGACCAAAAAGCTGAAACTGTATTTTATGATTTCATAAACACACATCAACCTGCCACCGCCACATGGCAACAAGCGCAAGAACGTCGTAATGCCGAATTCGTTTTCACCTATTTCGCTCCAAACGATCAGCTAATCGAAAAATTACGTCTAAAACATCTGGGAGAGATACTCAGGAATGCAACTCCAGACACTGCAACAGTTAAAACATATATTGACATAGTAAAAGAGCTTACAGGGGAAAAAGACAGCGAAACATACCAAATATGTACCACACCACAACACTGTCAACAGCTACAATTACTCTTTCAAACGCACGCCCAACGTCATGCCTGGAACGCACAAGTAGAGCTATTAATTAAAACATTTGGCGACGCCCAAACCTTAGCATCTTATCGAGCTAAACGCTTCCGCGAACTTTTAGCTACAAATGAAGTTCACGAAATTACAGCATACCTAACAAAATGCGGCTTTTCGCAAAACATTGCGCCAAACGATCCCAAGATTAGCACGCAACAAAAAGCAGTATCTCATCACATACATGCATATTTACAGGAATACGTTCTGCACTTAAATGCTACGCCATCAGAAAGTGAGCAGTTTACAGAGCAACCCCAGCAGTGGAAAAAAGCGCTGGAAATAATATTCTGCGCCCTAGCAACAGATGAGCTACTATGGAACTTAAGATATTTAAGAGTAAAAGAGCTCTTCAACAAACCGAACAAAACCACCGCAAACGATTACATCAGAAACACAAGAGCAAGTAATCGCCCAGCCATAACAGCTGGTAAGCGCCAGGAAATTTGGCTTAAAGCAGAAAACGTCACAATACTTGACGCTGTTTTTGCTGAATTTGATAATCCCAACCCAGGATCATGGCATGAAGCCAGAGAAATCCTCATAAAGAGCTGGGGAACAAACAACCGTCTAAGCAGCTTCCGCGCCAATTATATTCGTAGACTTTTACGCAGTAGGCCAACGCAACAAGAGACACAACAAAATCTCGATCAACTAACGAATAACTATCTAACACTACTACTAGAGAATGATAGCTTTGAGATTCTGCTTGAAGGAAAGTTGGCCAAGCACACAGCACAACAAAGCGTAATTGCTCAACTCAAAAATGATTTTGATTTATATCTGGTCGACCTAAAACAGGGCAAAGTCACGTGGTCTTATAGTACTGAGACTCTCTTTAGGGCTTTTGCATCAGACAAGCAATTACAAGAGTTACGCCTATTCCACACTGAAGAACTCCTCTCCCTAGACAACATTGAGATATCAAAAAAATATAAAAGCTTTGTTAACAAATCCACAATTGTTTCCAGTGAAAATATAGCAAGATTAGATAACATTTTTGCCAGCAATCAGAATAATCATCCCTGGAGCAAGAACACATTCTTCCTAATCGACGCCTGGGGAACGCCACTACGTCGTGACAAATATTTAATAAAACTTGTACAAGAAATGCTGCAAAGCTATAGCGAATCAGATACAGGCATTGCCTATAAAACCCAAGAACAAATTAGATACTTACGCAGCATCGGCATAGATAAAATACAACTTGTTACCGCAGAGGCAGGCAAACAAGAACTAGAAGCGCTACTAACAAAATATGTAGACAGCAGAGCGTGGAATATCAACACCTATTTAATATTAAAAGAGTGTAGCAACAACAATATCAAACTTTGTCAAAAATATACCGTAAAACGCTATGTAGAATGGATGACCGGTACCGGCGAAGAGTACAATAGCATTAAGGCAATATATACTGAGCCTGCACAATCTGGGGCTAAACAATTATTCCCAAATGATGAAAATGACATTTTAGGCCTAAATGACACCAACAGCACAGAATTAGGTGTCCAACAAATCAAAGATACGTTTGGTGCAGACAACGCAGATCTACAAGAAATAAAAACACACATAAGAAATTACATCGATCTACATGAGTGTGGCGTTGAGCAAGGCTTTATACCCCATTGGCTAACCTCTCTGATCTGTACAAAAACATTCTGCGAAACAGCAGGAATTATCGACGGAGAAGACACAGCCCTTGACACTTATCACCGCTGGATAAAAATTCTCGACGATTACGCGTTAACTCAAGATATAAAAACCATTATTGATAACTTCACTCAACATCTACGTCTAGAACAATACGATGAAGCATTTGACATTATCCGAACACACCTTCAACGCGACCAAACTGATAATGCAACTGGCCAAGACAACGCCGTAACCAAGCAAAACAAAGCTATCTTAGTCAAATTACAGGAGGCTGCTAGCGAAATAGCACGCAAGTATCTCGGTCAATATGACGCTTTCAATAAAACTTTTGAGCAAAAAGTTGGCCTAGTTATTCATTGTGACAATACTGATCGACTAAAAAGTCACGCTAATAACTTACTAAACTCGAACCAAGCCAAAAA
>JAGLTR010000012.1 GCA_023135155.1 Gammaproteobacteria bacterium | reverse complement strand
AGTAGGAGTTACTGACCCAGCCTTTGATTAATTATTTCTATGTCATTTGCTAACCGTTGATTTACTATAGACATCACCTGTCGTCTTTACTTCCGCTTACATTAAAAGGCTGTTTGTACACGCAATTGAATCGATCCTATACTGACAAAATTGCGATAACACCGAGTCCACATAACCATGCCCGGCCAACACGAAATTAACGCCTCGGTTCATAACATAATACCAAGCACCTTCATAAACTACTTTTAATGGTCTTGTCATGTGTTGACATTATGAAGTTTATTTCTTAATTGCAATACCGTGTTTTTTGCCGCAGGCCTTCAGTACAACAACTCCCTATTCCGGACTTGACCCTGCTATTTCTCTTGGTGCACTCCTTCGGTTAGGTTTTTTGTGAGGCAACTCGCTTGACCTATTCAAACGTCTTTCTTAATATTCGCTTAATAATTGTGGTGTATGATTTTCAGTTAAGTAATATTCGTTGAAAAAGAGGTTTGCTATGGGTATTGATTTTACGCAGCATTTCCCAGAAGAGCTATCGTTAAGGGTGATGTTTTATCTATCTGCTAAGGAATTGGGTTTATTGGCATGCGTGTCGCAAGAGTGGTGTCGTCTGTCTAAAGATGATCATTTGTGGCTGCGGCATCTGCAAGAGATAATGTCAGCTGATCAGAGGAGGGTTCCCCCTGGTGTTAAGATATTGTATCAAATAGTGAGGGGTGTTGGTTCGTTTAGCAAGGATATGGAGATAGTTGCTGAGGCATTAAGCTTTTGCGTGAGCTCCTCAGATGAAGCAGTACGAAATCAAGGAAAGTTGATGGTTTTTCGTGGTATTCAATCTGTTGGTACCCACTCCCAAAGAGAGCGTGAAATTGTAAAAAGGGCGCTTACTAAATGTTTGATGTCAGAAGAAACAGCTCAGAGAAAGATAGACCATAAATTACTCGTTAATTCACCTGCAGCTGCTGTGGAGACAATGCTTGGTGAAATTATTCGCGAATATATTTTGTTAAATCAAGAAGCCAATAATTTAGCGATTGTGTATCAAAGAATTAGCAATACTTTTTTCTCCGATAACTTAAATGGAGAGGTCATTATCAAGAGGTGTATTGCAATTGGAGCACAGCAAGTAGAAGCGTTTTTTATGGATTACACTCAATGGTTGGTTAAGTCGACACTGTATGAGTTACGCAAAGTCACAGACATCATTCAGTATTGCGCCTACTTTTTTAAACCAAAAAGCGTATTGCAAATGATTGATCAATTCATACAATCAGAGCAAGATCGTGCGAAGATGATAGGAATGCATGCAGTTATAGATTGTCTTGCATTGCCTAGAAATATAGGTACTTTAGCATGTGATTTAGTTGTGGAATACCTCTCTTTTGAAAATAAAGTTATGCGAGATATTGGGGTTCAGATAGTTGAGGAAAGTATAAGACGGTGTTCTCAAAGGAAAATACCGGGTTATTGTAGAGGAACGTTTGATATAGCAGAGATTCTTGGTAGATGTCTTTGTCTTCCTGCTGAGAAAGAGGATGCACGTAACTTTGCCCAAAAACAGTTTAGGCTGTTGTCTAGGTCGATATATGTTGAACTGAGGAAAATAACTGCGAATGTTATTTTCTATTTGGCAGACAGTGGTGAGCCAAAGTATATAGCTATGGCAAAGATAATGTTTGGGGAATTATTGCAAGCAGAGGAAAAGCAATCGTGTATGACAGGAATGGAAGCAACTATTTTTTGTTTCAACTCTCGCCCATACAGACATGAATTTTTGACTGAGGTAATTACAGAATACATTTTGTCAGAAAATCAAAAGATGCAAGATATTATTATTGAGGTAATTAAAAGAATTGCAAATAATGCCGATCGTTATGCATCGCAGTCTGCAACAGAGTATCTTGGTCGAATTATTGCAGTGGAAAATAACAGTGTAAGAGGCTTTGTGAAACGATGTTTCATGGAACTGCATGGTTCTGAAAATAAGTGTGGGCAAAAAATAGCGGTTTGTGCTATTAATCTCTTTATAGATTTAGAATGTGAACAGGCCATGACATTAGTTATGCAGCGTGTTGAGTGGTTGTTAAACTCAGAAAATAATATTATGCGTACATGGGGAAGAACTGCAGTAATAAGCTATTGCTTAAGTAACCTTAACGAAAAAGCTAAGGATGAAATTGTAATAAATCTGATTAAACAATGTGTAAATTCTATCTATGCTGAGCAGAGAGGAGCTGCTGTCGAGTTAATAATGGAACATTTAACTTCAAAGAGGTTTGGTAATGGAGAAACCGCAAATACAAATTGGGTTGTTAAACTCTGCGAAGAATTGAATAATGAAAGTGCAACTGATGTGTTGTATCTGCTGATTCTTAAACTGGCTAGTTCTCCGAGTCATATAAGCAGGCCTTTGTTGCATCCTTCTAAGGTTCGTGAATATAAAGGTTTCGTTAGAGAATTGGCAAAAATGACGCTTAAATATTATATTTTGTCCGAAAAAATAAATATAAAAAGCATTGCTATTTTGATCATTAAATCGAAGACTGAAGCCGTTACTGAACGTGTGCTGCCAATATTGAGGGAGGTGCTTTGTTGGTGCGTTAATACTCATTCATCAGTTTTTTCTGGATTGTTAGGGGGAGTGTCCTCGAATCAAGATGTTAAGATTAATCTCTCCGAACCGAACGCGATGCTGGCCGTGGACTTATTTATGTATATTGTTAGGCATAAAGACGCAGTAAAGTCCAAATCAGTATTTTCAGGATTATTTGATAATTCTGGAACATCCAGACAAAAAACAGCAATCAAAGTCCTAAATGTCGTATTAAGAGGAGAATTTAATCCCTCTTTATTAAATCAGCGGGATTTTGGTAATGGCGAGTTGAAGATGATTGCAACTAATTATAAATCAGGATCAAGTTCTGACACCACTGCGCCTATATATAAATAAACTAATACCTATTGTAATCACAACAAGCGAAAGCGAAATATAACCAAAAAAGTACATATAAGCTGAGGCTGCATGCTTTAGTTGTTGCAGATTATTTAGTTTAAAGCGTATGTTGCTGGTTTTTGCAATTACTCCAGTCAAATAAGCAGCTACAGTGCATATTCGCATGACACCTGCACACCGATTCGCATGACACTTGCACACTCATTCGCATAACACTTGCGCAAAGATTGATACTTGTATGCGCCAAAGCCATAAGGCTGGCGAGAAGATGTTTATTGATTACACGGGCATGACCCTGCCAATAACGGATAGATCTAACGGTGAAGTTAAAGAGGCTCAAATATTTGTAGCGTGTTTAGGTGCGTCGAACTATACCTTTGCTAAAGCAACATTATCGCAAAGTCTGCCGGACTGGATTGGTTCTCATGCTCGTGCCTTTAAATTTTTTGGAGGTCTTCCAGAGATTCTGATTCCTAATAATCTCAGAAGTGGAATAAAAGCTTCGCATTTATATGAGCCGGATATCAATCCGACCTATCAAGATATGACAGAGCATTATGGAGTTGCAGTAATTCCAGCTCGTGTACGTAAACCACAAAAGTCCCAGGGTCAAGTCCGGAGTAGGAGTTACTGACCCAGCCTTT
>JAGLTR010000119.1 GCA_023135155.1 Gammaproteobacteria bacterium | reverse complement strand
TTATTTTAATTTCGAATTGGTTTGCGATTTTTGGGAAGTATTTTTTTAGGTATTCACGAGTGTCATACATAAAAACGATGCCTTGTTGTAGACAGTGCGGTAGATGATCGAATGTTCCGTCACCCAAGAAGTCGGATGTCCAAGTGATAGCGTCGGTGGCGTCATTAGTAAGGTCAGTGAAGATAGTGCCGCGAATAGCAACGACCGCATCGGTTGGTTCACCGTGATCGAACTTGATATAGAGCCCTGCATAGAAGTGGCGGCCTATTTGCATGAAGGGGTCTACGTCTTTTGCAAAAGCCCAACCATTCTGAATTGTTTCATTATGGTTGATTTGACCAATCTGTATTCCCATGTAATTGGGTGTGCCTGAGTGATACACGTGTCCAGCTAAAATGGCGCTCTCAATAACATTTAACATTGAATTATTCCTGAGGTTTTTTCGTAAAATTAATGGTTAATGTGTGGTTCTTGCTGCGAGATAAATCAGGGATCATATATTTAGTTGTAGTCATACAGTTTGGTTGTTGTGAGGAGTTACAGATGAAGGTGGTTGTTTTGTTTTTTTCGGAAATCATCTTATCTGTGAATGCTATAATATCAGTCTCGTTGTTGTTTATGTTTTGTTTATATGTAAAACGAATGGCTTGTATTTTCCAGCTGCAAAGGTTTTTTTGTATTAGGTCGAGGGGTATGTTTATGTTGTAACTGTTTTGTCTCAGTGGTAGAGGGTAATTGATTTTTGTTTGTCGTGAAGCTGAGGCTCCTTCGAATTTATTAATAATGATATTGCACTTCTGATTTGTGGTTGCATATATGGCAGTAAAAATGATGGCATGTAGATGTTTATTTGTTTGGCCTTTAATAGTCAAAAAGTATTTTGGCTTGGGGTTAAGTCGCGGCGCATATTTTCCGGTGTTCTTTGTTTGTTGATTGTTTGAACAGGCTGCTAGAAATAATGCGCAGATTAATGATGTGATTAGTTGTTTTGTTTTATCCATTTTTGTTTTTCCTGTATTTATTGATTATCGCATTGTTTGCGTCATATTTCTTTCGTGCGTTGTGTCGCGCATTTTAATATTTCGTAGAGACGCCCAACCTGGGCGTCTCATAACGCCGATAAAAGACGCCTAGGTTGGGCGTCTCTACGTTCCAGTTACATGCACGCGCTACCTTTTGCGTTCATTTTTAGCTCCGTCATTCCAGCGTCTGCGGGAATCCAGAAGTGTCGAGGTCAATCCCTAGCGCATCGCGGGTGCCCTCACCTCATCCCCTCTACCCCCACAATTATCACTGCAAACCCAAAATCGCACAATACCGTGTTTTTCACAAATTTCATGTTCTCTTAATGTGTGGGTTTGTTGAAACGCATAAAACATCATGGTTGTATATTATTTTATACTTCTATGGAAAGGTCATGATCGAATTTTTTGAGTTGTTGTAAAATTGCATCCAGTGCAACTTTATGAATGGATGTATCTTCATTGTATCCTCCACACTCTTGAGTTAATAAGCAAAGCCTGTCCATTGCTTCTACTAGCTGGGTTGGGATCCTAATAGTTGCTTTTGTGGTGTTAAAAACATTTGAGTTTTTAATATTGCTTGCAAACTTTGCTGATGCTAGAAAATCTGTTAATTCAATATTTTCTTTGGGACTTAGCTGTTTCCTTAGCTCAGGAAGCGCCTCGTCAGTTTGATACGGGTCATTATAAATTCGGAACGCCCCTATTGAAACTTGAGTGTGTTTTGGTTTCCCATTTTCAACTAGGCGTTTTTGTCTGTTGACGTGTACTCTGATAAATTTTCTTGCTGGTATAATATGAAAAGTTAGTAGTCTGGCCATAATCAATCCTCCTTGATATCTTTAATCTCTTTTTGCAATTCATCTTCTAGTTCTTGCTCGGTTGGAAGATATAATTGATATTGGCTAGCAAAAATATTGTTGTCGTTATTAGCCAAAAAATATCTCACCATTTTATCTCTTTTCTTAGTGCACAAAATTAAACCTACTGTTGGATTGTCTCCCTCATGTCTACATTCTATATCATAATAATTTCTATATAATTGCATTTGCCCTAGGTCTGCATGTGTTAGAGCATGTGTCTTTAAGTCAATTAGCACATAGCATTTGAGAATTGTATGGTAGAAAACGAGATCAGCATAAAAGTATTGATCTTCAATGGTTAATCGCTGTTGTCTTGCAACGAATGCAAATCCTGACCCTAGCTCCAATAGAAATTTTTGTAAATTTGTTATTAGTTTCTCTTCAAGTTCAGATTCTGTTAGCTTATGTGATTCGGGAATATTCAAAAACTCCAAAACAACAGGGTCTTTCATTGCATCTGACGGTGAGGTTATTTCTTGTCCTTTTGTGGTTAGATCCAAAAGACCTTGCTTGTCCTTGCTTTTGGCTAATCGATCAAAGAGCAAGCTGCCAATTTGCCTATCTAGTTCGCGAGCGGACCAAGCGTTCTTACTCGCTTCAATTTCATAGAATGCCCTGGCTTCTGGCTTAGTTATTCTCATAAGTGAGCGGTAATGAGTCCAACCAAGGTTTGATTTGAATTCAGGGGCAGATTGTCCACGCACTGCGTGGACTTTTTGGGTTACCAAATAGAATTGACGAATATCTGCTAGGGTTGATCTCCCAAACCCTTTCCCAAACTTTTTTGCTAGGCGCTTTGACAATTCTTCAAGTAGAAAACTGCCATATTTTGCCCTATTGGCTTCTTGCTGTTCTTCTGCAACGATATCTCTGCCAATGAGCCAATAGGCTTTTACTTGCTCATTATTGACGGTATGTAGCACTCTTTGGCGCGCATTATTAATGTGTTCAGAGGCGCGCTCATAAAGAGTGTTAATGCGTCGTTCAGAATGTTTCAATGTTGTGGTGTTCATAATTTCGCTTGTTTATGTTGTTACTAGGCATATTAATCAGACCTCGTTAATAGTCAAGCTTTTGCATACAAAAGACTGATAGTATGTGGTTTGTGTTTGCTTGGTTGCAAGGTGAGCGTATGGGGTTTAGGGAATAGCACTAAAGGCGAGCCCACGATTTTGCTCCTGGCTTAAGGCTGTGACCATGTTGTCGATTGAGTGTTGTGCGGTTATGGTTTCGATGTATTTACTGGCGAGCTCTGTTAGTTTTTCACTTCTTTGGGCGAGTCCTTTTTGTAGATCTAGCCATTCGTAAATTTCTGGTGAGTCTTCTTTGTTAATGTGTTCGTTTTTCTCGGGAGAAAAAGCGTCTGATGCGGTTATGGCAGTGTTGGTGAATGATTTAACACGATAGTATTCGCCATAGGCGTGATTTATTGTTTTGTCGATTAGATCCGGAGTGCTATTTGCTTTGGCGTAATACTCTTGGGATTTTCGATAATCTTTTTTATCGAAGTTGGTAAAGAGCGCTTTAGCTTGTTGTTCGTCTTCAGGCACGTCGATTAAATATATCTTCCCCAAGGTCTCCCCTATTTTATTTATTAATCCATACTTAGAATTAATATTAGTAATAAAGAAAGAGTTATCAGCAGTGATGTCAGGAACATGTCCACACCCAGGAGCATTAAACGCGATAGACTTATATGGCATGCCGCTTTGCAATGTAAACAGTTTTGCAATTGAGCCGCCAAGCGAATGTCCGGTTATTTTAATTTCGAATTGGTTTGCTATTTTCGGGAAGTATTTTTTTAGGTATTCGCGAGTGTCATACATGAAGACGATACCTTGTTGTAGACAGTGTGGTAGATGATCAAATGTTCCGTCACCCAAGAAGTCGGATGTCCAAGTGATAGCGTCGGTGGCGTCATTAGTAAGGTCAGTGAAGATAGTGCCGCGAATAGCAACGACCGCATCGGTTGGTTCACCGTGATCGAA
>JAGLTR010000118.1 GCA_023135155.1 Gammaproteobacteria bacterium | reverse complement strand
ACCATGGAGGCGTTGTGGTAGGCGTTCGAAAGGATGAAACCAAAGTAACCCATGACTAAACCACTGGCGCCAATATGAATTGAACGGCGACCAAAAAGCCAGATTGCAAGTCCGCTGATCAAGGTTACAGTTGCGGTCACAAACCAGAAGATTAGTTTGCCTTTAATTAAAATTAAATTCGCTAGTACAAAAAGCGGAATAGAATTAAAGAATAGGTGATTAAAATCATAATGCAGGATAGGCGAAAAAATAATGCCGGGTAGGCTATAAATATTGCGAGGAATAATTCCTAAAATATTTAAGCGCGAACCGGTGGACCAATTAACAATGTTAAAAACCCATAAAAACAGTATTAACCCTATAGCAAAAGGATAGTTTAATTTTATAGAGTCAATAACTAGTTGTAGTGATGTTGTTAATTGGTCCAGCATAATGAATTAGTAGCGTAGTTCAGAGCTAAAACCAAAACTTACGGTGCTATCCAAAAAGCTACCACGCGTTGGCTCAATTTTTACCATAACCATTTCAGGGTCAGGTGGCATATCGGCAAATTCAGGAAACTTTTCAAGCAGTAGCTGCATGGCTTTTTCAGCTTCAGCTGGATCGGTGATCACAGTTGCAATGCCGTGCATCTGTATAGCTTGCATTTCGGTCCACTCTTTAGGTTCATCTTCATCGATAGTGTAAGCAACTTTTGGGTTGTCTAAGAGGTTAATGACCTTCGAGGTGTTTTTATCAGTTGCAAAATAGACCACAGCACCTTCTGAAGCAAAGCCCAGCGTGCTGGCATGTGGTTCGCATTTTTTGTTAACTGTAGCAAGGCTTAAGAACTTATGCGTTTGCATGTATTTGATGGTTTCTTGTTTGTAGTCAGCGCTCATGAGGTTCTCCTTGTTGTGAACATAGCTACCTTAGTTTGAACATATGTGATTGTCAATTTCTCGGTGTTAAGGTTGGCTTAATGTTAATGTTGTACAGTAACCAGACTATGCCAGATAGAACACAAAATCCGCCAACTTTTATGAGCTTGATGTTTGAGATGCAGAGTATTTGTAGTAGGGCAGAAAATCTGCAGTGTTTTATAGCTGAGCATCATAATTGGTATCTTACAGAAATGCGTTTAGGAAAACGTATTAATTGCCCTGAAACTATGGAGGAGTTAAAGCAAGAGCATCAGTTCGCTAGTCATGAACAGCAAAATTTAATTTTGAACTGTCCTGATGATTTCGCAGAACAGTTAGATGATCATGCGAAATTGAGTTTTTGTGTTCCTGGTGGGGCTGGTGCAGAGTTCAAACCGAGTATTATTTTTGCGCATGAACAGTTTTGTGGCGGTGATGCAGAGCTTCGTATTGCTAGTGATGGGCATGGAAACTTTAGTGATTTTTCTTTGCTTATTATAAATTTTTTACGTGATGTATATGCTGGTAAAAACGTTAATCTGATTTTTCTAGGGGATTATGTAGACCGGGGAGGATGCTCGCTTGAAACCTTGCTTTTGGTCATGTTACTACAGCGGTATTATCCTGAGCGGGTAATTTTATTGCGTGGTAATCATGAGACTTATTCGCAATGCTTAACTGGTGCTAAGGTTAGTCAATATAACTCCTTACTTGATGAATTGCGTTCCGAGTATGGGAAACATAGTGTTGGGCGAATACTGCAGCTTTTTTGTGATTATTTCGGGGTGTTGCCACTTAGTTTAATTAATGCGAAGTGGAATGTATTTATGGCGCATGCAGGCCCGCCTATGGAAGGTGAAATAGGTGGCAAAAAATATATTTTGCAAGAGCCAAAAGATTTTTTTCTTCAACATAATATTGTGCGATATCTCTGGGGCACATGTGTGTATTGTGATGAAAAAAATAATAACGAGCCTGATGTTGTTAGGATGTTTAATGATGTAGATTTATCGTGTTTTTCATGCTTCTCTAAAGATTTAAAAATACTTCGAGGTCATGAGGCTGCAAAGACCCTTGAGGGGGCTAAGATGCGAAGTGAAAGTGGGGTGTTTACAGTTACAACTTCTGGTAATCTAATAAGTCAAATGGCCGCAGATTGTTTTCGGTTTTGGTGTGTTGATTCTTATATTGCTCGGATTACAAAGTCAAATGAAATTATATTTGTGAAAAATTGTCAAGATGAAAAAGATTTAGTCGCTATGCGTACAGCGGAATTTGTTGTTAATAATTTAGATTCCATATGTAATGTGGAAATTGGGAGTGGAGTGTTGACGTTTGAGCTAACGTTACGTGCTGATTTGAGTATTTTACAAGATGTTGTGGATAAAAAACTCTGTCAAGTTGAGGAGGTAGGCTGTTATATTAATATTGCTGGTTTGCCTGTTTACCTATTAGATCAATATAAAAAATCAGGGATGATCTCAGCTCCAGTTGGGCAGGTTGAGAATGACGTAAAAGAAGGTTCTATGAGCGAAGAGGATGCGAATTTACCGCTTACTTCTTGTGTAATGTAGCAAAGTTGGTGTTGGTAGACTGATATTTTAGATAATAATGTTGGGTTGAGGATTCTCAAAAGCGTCCAAGCATGATATAGTTCTCGCTCGAGTTTGCAAGGAGGTGGATTCGGGATGCGTTATAAAAAACAATGTCAGTTAGCTACTCTATTAGATTTTCTGAGTGACCTAATGTTAGATCATCGTGAGCTCTGTCGCTTTCTTCATGATTATTCCAAGTGGTATGAATCAAGCGAGCTCCTTGGTGAGCGACTTGAGCAAATGCCAGCGAGTTGGAAAGAATTAAATGTGGCACGGGATGCGGCAGATCAGAACAATAAAAACTTAATCATCGCCGGTCAGCCTTTTTATGAAGACATGGAGCGTCATATTGATAATCCAAGCTCGTATTATATTCTGCTAAAAAAATTATTTAATAAAAATGATATTTATTCTGTTGGTGATTTGCATGGTGATATTATTGCAGCTCTTGCAGTTTTTATGCTTGATCCTGAATATGCGATTTTTCACGGTGATTATATTGATTATGGAGAATATTCATTAGAGGTGTTTATATTAATTCTGTTTCGGCAATATTTACATAAAGATAAGCAGGTCACATTAAGAGGGAATCACGAGACTATAAGTATGTCGTTTAATGAAGAAAAGCCAGGAGCTTTTTTACAACAGTTACGTGCATTATACGAAGATAAAGCGACAGATGATGAATGGAAAGAATTATGTGATATGTTCAAAAAGGTTTTTTCACAATTGGGTTTAATGGCAGTGGCTATGCGCGATAGCGATACATCATCAACAGCGAAAAAGAGCTCAAAAGATATTTTTGTGCATGGAGGACCTCCTGTCGCAAATAAAGTACATTTTCCGCAGAAAGATAGTCATGGTCGTTTTAGGCAGGGATATGTAAAGGTGAGCACAAAAAAACCAAGTGCTTGGGAGGAGCCTCTTTCTCAAATACAGGTGCTTTGGGGGGATTGTTCGCCGCCTAATTTAAAATTTGGGAAAAAGAGTTACGTGTTTAACGATGGTCCCAATGGTCGCGGCATGGGTTGGTTTTTTGATACATCACAATTTGGTGCGTATGGTATTGAACGGGTGAGGCGTGGGCACCAAGATGTGTTATATGATGAGGCTATATCTCATAGTGGTCGGGTGGTTACGACCCATGCGACAGGTAGATCTGTAACAACCGCTGGACGTTTTACTGCTGACTATCTAGGCGGTGGTTTTGTTAGCCGTGGAAAGCCTGGAGGCAATATTGAACTATGTCATTTACCATTAGGTAAAGCGACGGTTTTTTATGGATTATATTTATTGTTGCATAATATTCCTGATTATATCGATGGTGTTTCTGTGCATAATCTCAATAAGTGTGCAATCAAATTTCACTGCAATAGGGAAATTGAGGATGAGGAAGTGAATACTTTTGTCACCAAAGCTCTTGAAACACGAACGCCAGCTTTGGCGCAAAAAATGGTTGATCATTTAGAATGTGTGGTTTTGGAAAATGATTTGTATATATTTATGCGTGGTGTTGGTAATAAGGCGTTTAATGAAATTTTACATGATTTGGGTTTGTCACAAAATCGTTTAGAAATTCGGCATAAAACAATATTTAGGCATGATGATGAGTATGCTGGGGAGCTTGCTTCTGAGCCATCTACCGGTTGCGTGGTGGGGCTTGAAAAAGAAGTAACATATCAGCCGCCGCCAAAGAGTAATATTCCTTCATTACCTTCAGATCCTGAGTTGACAGATAAATGCCCTCGACCTTAACGACAAATCCCCTGAGCGACATGATTGACTGTACCAGCATAATAGCTAGAGTAGTTCCAGGTCATGATGGTTTTAAAGTTATTGAAGACCATTAGTGCAGGTCCGCCGTAAGGTTTAAGTATTGATGCCTTGAGATTTTCGTTTGGGGTGCGTTGACCGTGAGCGATACGGACACCACGACGATACCACTCATACACAGGTTTCGTGACCTTTAGTGATGCGAGGCTCTTATCAAAGTGATATGGGAGTTTGACGTGTACTAAGACAGGTTGTCCTGGTTGCCAGTTGTTTTTGTGTAGATAGTTGGCGATCGAGGCGAAGATGTCTGGGTAGCTGCGCCAGATGTCGATGCGGCCATCGCGGTCGTGGTCAACAGCGTAGCGGTAGAAGCTTGATGGTAGAAATTGCGATTGGCCGCTGGCGCCTGCCCATTCGCCCTTGAATGGATAGCGAACATGACCGTCTTGTACCATACGTAGGGCTAAGAAAAGCTCTTTGCGGAAGAAGCGACTGCGGCGGCCGTCGTAGGCTAAGGTCGCCAGTGATCGCACAACATTGAAGGTACCCATGTAGTGACCATAGCTCGACTCAAGGCCCCACAAAGAAACAATAAAACAAGGGCTTACGCCATAAATCTTACCTATACGATGAAGCAAGCGGCTATGTTTTCTTAACCTGTTGCGGCCAAGTTTAATGCGATAGGCGTCACCGCGACTGTTGCGGTATTTTATGTAGGTAAGGCGTTGTTCAGGTTGGTTGCGATCCAGGCGCAATAGTTTTGGGTTGGGTCTTAGATCGCGAAAAATTCTGTCAAAGTTATAGGAGCTAATCCCTTTTGATAGGGCTTCAGAGCGTAGTTGTTGTACCCAGGTGTGCCAGTTCGGACGGGCGTAGATACTGGGGGCTATGATGAAACTGATGATAATTAAGACGCAGCTGAATTTTTTCATGAGATTACTTCCTGTTAGTTAGTCCGTTGATAAAGAGATTTTGATATAAATTCTTCTTGATGTACAGGCAAAGCCAGATTTTATTGCCATCTGGGTCGGGAACAGTTTCACCGGCATGGCTGCGAGGTTTGATGTTCACACGTATATTATATTGTTTCCATGAGCAGATCTGGGGGTATAGAGCTGTGACAGCTGCAACTTGGTCGCTAATAAACCAAGCTGGTTTATGTTGCAGAACCATGGCGACTAGTTTCGCGTAATTATTAGTTTGGTGATTTTTGATGCGGATGTATTTTTCGTAAATTGGTAGTTGGCTTAGAGGGTTTAGGCGGGCGCGGGCATCAGTGGTTATTAATTTAATAGGCACTCCAGAGGCAAAAACAATTTGGCCAGCGCGAGGATCGATATGTAAATTCCAGGTGCCGCGAAAATATTTTCGCTTGGTTCCAGGTTCGTGATTAATTGTATTGGCGCTTAAAATACCGTCGGCTGAGTAGATGGCTTTTATTGAGTTTTTGAACAGCTGCGGGTTGTTGCGATAAACAGCGGCGATATTTGTCCAGGGACCGAGGACGAAAAGGACTGTTTTATTATGTTGGCGTAGAGACGCCCAACCTGGGCGTCTTTTTCGGATCCAAGAGACGCCCAGGTTGGGCGTCT
>JAGLTR010000117.1 GCA_023135155.1 Gammaproteobacteria bacterium | reverse complement strand
CTATCAGTAAACTTATGGCAATTATAGTGATGGTAGTTAGTTCGATGTTAAGGTGGATTTGTCCAATGTCTAAGCGACATAATAAAAAATAGAAGGAGATTAGATGTCATTATTTAAGATACTGCCGAGGTATGTTCCAGACGAAGAGGAGCTCAATCTGCGTTTATCAAATTTTAAGCAATATTTACAGGATAAGCTCAACTCTGCAATTAGCTGTTTCAGCAGAATAAGTAAAGGTCAGGGGATCAATTTTCGTATTTACACGACGGATTCTATGCAGCCTAAATATTTGTTACGGATTATTGTAATCAAGGGTTATCCTAGTATTGAAGTGCTAAAATACTGTTATACGATGCTGGATAATATTGGCGTTTCACATCCAAACATGATTGATATTGATGATTCAGATAAGAATTTTCCATATGGATATATTCTCCAAGATTGGATTGAGGGTGAAGATGCGGCTGATAAATTTGATATTGAAGAGAATGTGTCAGAGTGGGTGGTCGATTTTGCGCAAATTCTACGTGAGATTCACAAAATGGAGGCGCCTTATTTTGGCGATCTGTTAGGTAATTATAAGTATCAAACCATAGTTGAGTTTTATGATGATTTGTTCAATGTTATTCCCCAGACATTTGGAGATATATTAAGTGGGGATTCTCCAGTTATTGCCATTGAAGACGCGGGGATTGTTCCTGTCCATTATTTTGCTATGCTCAAAGAGCAAATCCATGCTCTTGTAAGTTCAATTAGCTATAAGGCAAAACCTGTTTTGGTTTATGGCGATATGCTTCCAATGAACTTAATTTATACGCCGCAAGGTGAGAGGCGTTTAATCGATTTTGATGAGGTTAGGTTTTCATGGAGTATATATGAATTAGCACGCTGCTTGTTCTATGTTCCTTGTCCGAATGTTTATGATGAATACCGTCGCGAATACTCTGAGGATGCTATTAACGAAATTGATTATCGAAAGGGTATTGTGCTGGAACATGTTCGCCAACTGTTAAGGCAAATTTATTCGCTGGGTTTTTTGGATAAAAATAAAATAAGATTACAAGCGACGGTAAAGGACTATATGGTGCAAATTGAGCAGTTATTAAAGTTTTGATGGCTTTTGCAATGGGTCTACGGCATTGCTTATGTTTTACTAACATTTTGTTTCTAAATGATATAATAACTGTGGCGTCCGTTGCAAAGTCACGATAAATCATAATAGAGCATTACTCAGTCACGTAAATGTCACGTGGAAGTTTTCCGTTTGTGGTTCTGTGTTGTTTAATGAATCTCAACCATAAATATCATCAGGAACAATAGTGCTAATCGCATGCTTAAAAACTATTTGTGTTTTCTCGTGATCTTTTAAGGCAATGATATGCGCATCATAGCCCTCAATTTCACCGCATAGCTTAATGCCTTTTTGTAGGTGGATAGCCACTCTGGTTTTATTTCTACGGAGTGCTGAAAGATAGATGTTATGTAGAGATTGCTCTTCACTGAGGTTATTATTGTCCAAACTCATTTCTTGTCTCGCTTAGTGGTTATTAGTTTTGATAGTTGGTGGGCGACTTTGTGGTGGCCATTGTTATTGGCGACGTAAGAAAGCTGCTTTGCAAAGTCTAGCCTATTGCCAATAATTGCTTGTGTGCCTAATGTTAAAATTAGGTCAGCGTTGCAATGAGGGTTATTTAGTAAGTCTGGATCAACTTGAAAGCCAAGATTGCTTAATAGAATTCTGTTGTATTCATCCTCGGAAAGAGTAGGGTCAATGTTGTGAGTCAACAGCTCATTATTGGCTGTCTGCGTGTTCTTGGGTGTTATATCATTGCTGATGACATCTAGGTTGTTTTTATTGTTGGTAGGTATTTCCATTACTCAGCCTCGTTTTACTGGTAGTTATTTATTTTCTAGTATCTCAGTTTTATTGATTCTCATTTGCTTCAGAGCGCGCAGCGTTATTGTTTTCTTCCAAAAGAATATAGTCTCGCCAGGTTGTTATGCTGCATTGACTGAATATAAGCATATATTTTTGTGCAGCCGTATGACCTTGTTTAGCCGCAGCTTCAAAAAATATTCTTGCAAAACCTATCTTGTTTTTTCTTAGTGTTATTAATCCCAGCCCAAATAATGCGCCTGGATCGTCTTCTCTAGCGGCGGCCATCAACTTATCGTTGATAGCCGCGTTGCTTTTATGAGCGAGTTTCGAGGTTGTTGTATTCATGTGATTCATCTCCATCAGATGTCGTATTTTGTTTTTCCTTTTGAATGCGCATGTATATCTCTTGACGATGTACCGAAATATTTTTCGGAGCATCAATCCCGATTTTGACTTGATTATGGCTCACGCCAAGCATCGAAATTTTTATGTCATCGTTGATAACAATACTTTCATTCAGTCGCACAGTTAAAACTAGCATAGCGATTCCTCCCTGTTATAGATAACTGTATCACTTAGTTTTAGTTCATAAGGGCCATGATTGGGGGTGGGTAGATCGGAGCCTATTTGTAGTGCTTCAAGCTGATAGCACCGTCCATTGGATATGTCTTTTTCTGCTTTCATCTCCTGTCTCCTTTTCCTTGTTTCTTATCGAGTATCGACAATGTAATAAAAGCACCTTTTGGGCTCAAAAAACATCTAAGTATTTGCTATTGAAATTAGAGGGTAAAATATGTTAGTATTTTTAAAGAAGAAAAGGGTGGTCTTATGAATAAGCATTTAGAAGGTCGATCTGTTGAGATATTAACTTGGTCGGACATTCGTTCAAAGGTTGTTGGCGCAAATAAGGAGTTGGCCTCAATTATTGACGCTATAGATCCCAGTGCGCATTATAAATTTATTAAGGCAAATTACGTATTTGGGGATCTAATAATCAGAAACGGTGAATTGCAATTGCCGGCAAATGATTCGCTTGTTGGTGTAATGCATGAAGATGTTAGTCAGGAAGTGAAGAATCAGATTTCATATTCCAATATTCCTCTAATGTTATCTTTGGATAAGGATAACGAGGTCTTTGTAGATACTGGATCGCGTATAGTGCCGCTTAATCTTTTTCATAAGGGCAGTCTTTTAGGGTTGTTTGAAATCATTGATTTTATGTTTAAGCATAAAGCGACTTCAAGTTGGAGTATTTCTGCAGGGTCTAGATCTATAATGATGCTGCCGAAAATTACCGATAAAATAAGCTTAAATCGTTTGAGAATGTTTTATGATATTCCCTCTACGATTAGAGTAAAATATTTATCAGATCATTGGGAGTTATTTAGAGCAATCGCCAGGCATTCAAATTTCAAACAAGAATGGAACAATAGCATGTTGTTTTTTGGCAAGGCGTGGATGACAAGCAAAAATAATAGTCCTGGCTGGAATAGGCTGAGAAATTATTTATTCGAACAAGCGTGGCATCAAGCGCGGTTTTCTATGGGCAAGATAGATTTAAGTTTAAACTGGGAAAAGTTTGTCGAGGCGATCTCATTACGTAATTTAAAGCCTCGTCCATATTTAGCTGATCAGATAAAGCATATATTATCAATTGCAACAGGGAAATTTCCAGCTTTTCGACCAATAGATGATAGGCAGCTGGCGGCACCAACAGAAGGATTAATGAAATCTTTTGTTGATGTTTATATGTTGAAAAACTATATACCTACTATGATGCATGTATGTCCTCTTAATGAGATCACAAAAAATCCAGTGTATTATTCTTTGTCATTCCCAACTTTGCTTGAAGGATCGCCATTGAATAAAATATCGACAACCATCATGGTAGATATAAGGGACGTAAAGCAATTAATTGATACATTAAAGAAGTATTCTGCAGAGCGTATTGGGTTTGAGCATAACGTCGTAGATAATACGCAATTTGATTACTTTCATGTAGAAGAAGACGCTTTGCATGAAATAAAAGCTAGTAACAATATATTCGTTGAGGATGAGGGGTTTTTGGCAGCTAAAAAGCTTTACCCAGATCGGTCATTTTGTTTGAACAGCCAATTTTTTCGAGGATGCATTAAAATCACTGCAACTAGTTGAGATGATTTATTTTGTTAGCCCATGCTGTTTGACGATGACAATTGTTGAAATTCTAATTGTGTAGTTGTTGCTAACACTTGAGACATCTGCTCGTTTTCATGATATTCGCCGCCAGAATTATCGGTTATCCAGCCTGCATTTTCAAAAAGTCTAAATACGTCCGAAGAATATTTCTCTTTGTTGTTTGATATTTGTTTCCATATGTTGACAATATAACTCTGCATATTAGGGTCTAACATTTGGCGTGAGATTTTGTTCAAAGTTACCCCATCTCCAACTGGTTTGACAGCGCAAATTGTGGCTTGTATGAATGCCCCAAGCATTAAGCATTGAGTTAGCTCGATATCTTCCGCGGGTACGTTCCACGGCGCACGGTCAAAATTAACTGGATAACCACCATTCTTAATTACAATTTCACATTCATCGTGATTTTTAAAATTAATATCATCTAATGGGTTGGTTCCTGGTTCGCATTGCTCGCCTATTACTTTTAGCAAGCCTAAAAATTCTCTATCTTCAGAAGTGGTGCTAATAAAAATCTTTCGTTTGCCTTTAGCTATATTTAATATGTCAATGCCATCCGTAATATCCTTTCCAGTACAGCCAAAAATACATTCGGCGTTAATAATTACTGACTCAATACTATCTAATCTGAATAGATTGCTATTGGATATTACTTTGCTAAAGGCAGTTGGTGATGTATCAAATACTACAACTTTAAAACCTGTTTTCAGTAGGTAGGAGGCTATAGCTTCTCCGATTGCTCCATTCCCGACAACGCCACAAACAACATCACGCTGTAAGTTGATGCTGGTCACAAATTCTTTGATGCTTTTAAAAACGGCAGTGGCTATCATTGGCGCTTCTAAGTGTCGTTTTGTTGCGCTAGAAGCGACTTCTATCAGCGGGAAAGGTAGGCCCATAGATATGCTGCTGTAAAGCCCACCTCTAGTTTGTTCAATCCCAGCTACCTTGTAGTCAAAGCGCAGAACAGGAGGCATCTCCTCAAGGCACCTAAATCCGTCATCAACAATAATTATTGTATCGACATCTTGGTGCTTGTCGCGGAGATCGGTTTGTACTTGTTGCCACATTCTTCTAATGCTTCGCCGGCAAGCAGATTGATATTCGCCAGGTTTGCCTGGTATTACATCAGGCATTAGCTGAATGCCAAGATTTATGAAGGTTTTTGCGACAGTTTCAGATGTGGAATATGGTTTACCTGTCAGATATATTTTATTAGGATCTATGCCTAGTTTTATTAGTGCTTCAAAAAGTGTAGATGTTGTTTCAAGAATATGTTGAGCGCCTACCACAATTGTTTTGTTGAAATTTGGGGTTATGCTTGCTTCTTTTATTTGCGATACCATTTTGTTTAAGGCCTGAAGTTCTGGTATGGGGTGGGGAATAGTTTCATGTCCTAAGCAAGAGAACTGTGTAAGCAGCGTTGCTCGCGTATCAGAAGGCGGTTTTTTGACACCTGGCTTCATTATTGATCTACCAATTTATTTGTTCATACGCATCCTTCGTCTTGAGTTACACCGTAACCAGCCGGTCTAGCTGGTACCTATACTGTGCATTATAGTCGTTTCTTGATAAATCTTACAAAAAATACTTGTAAAAACTTACAAATAATACCGTCTTGACCTTAATGGAGGATTAAAAGCGAGATAGAGTGCTTGAGTTTAGTGGCTTGGGAGGTTTGGTTTCTGAGGCATATCTAAAGACCCTGTATGATAAAGCAGGTTTCTGCCACATTCATATTGATAACAATCAGTGGGTTATGTAATCTTTATAAAGTGTAGTGTTCAGTTATGTTGGGTCGAATAGATTAAGTGCTATTCTAAAACCAGGATCATGATGATCCCTGATTGGCCAGATAATACGCACGGAAGCAAAGCAGGGAGCTTAAAGTATTTCAGGAGAAGCTGGCCAAATTGTTTTCAAAGTTAAGATGAGCAAGTTTGAGGTCTGTTAAGCAGGATGCTATTACCTAATGGAGTGGGGCAGACCTCTTACCATATTATTTGGGTTGAGCTTTACTTTTCTCAATTATTAAAAGTGAAGACTTAAAAATGAATGGATGCTTGATTATTAATCCAGTATCGAAGATAATCTTCTGCGTTTGAAAGCTTCTAGGTCTTCCTGACCAAACAAATAATAAAATCAAGAGTGAAAATTCGGTTAAGCTCGGCAATCGTTTTTGTGCATATAGATGATTACCTGGCCGCATTGTTAAATCAAATAGTCTGTTTCAGGATATCGAACATTTCTATGCAATTAAGATTTTAGTTGCTTGTCATGTTTTTTTGAGATCAGACTACTGTTGGCAATTCAAGAATAGAAATTATTCATACACAAAAATCTTAAGTCTTGAGTTTATTGTTGTAACCATTGTGAGCATGAATCACATTGAATGTAGGGGTGTAAAATGTATTGGGAAAGTGTCTTAAAAGAGGTTAGAAATCGTAATGCAACATCAAGATTTACAAATCTTAGTTGCGCATCGACAGGGGTAAAAACTTCTGCCTATCAAAAAAAGAAGGCCATAAAAAAGGATAATGCGTTCACGAATGATGCAGATATTAAATTCTCCCGTCGGGAGGCGGAGTGTATGGAGCATTTTTTACAAGGTCGAACCGTAGCAGAGGTTGCCGACCTGCTTGGATTGTCACGCCGTACAGTAGAATTTTATGTGAAGAACATGAGAGCAAAGGTTGGTTGTAGAACTAAAGCAGAATTGATTCAAATTGTCTTAGACGGGAATATTGTGCTGCTTTCATAGCGGCGAGAACAAGCTGAGCACAAAACTACGGTATTTCGAAGAGGCATAATCTTATGTATATTGAAAATATGACAACGATAAGTCAACAGGGTAGATTGCTAGAGATCAAAGGACCGAACGCACTAAAGGATTGTGTTCTGACCCATGTCCACGGCCAAGAAGGGATTTTCGAAGAGTTCCAATTTGATTTAACACTACTAAGCGACAACACAGAGTTAAATCAAGACGACCTGCTCGGCAAAAAAGCAACAATTAAGCTGCACCACAGCGTATCAGGAACAAGAACCTTCAACGGCATAATCGCAAGCTTTCACGCCGGCAATATCGACTATCATAATCGCCGCACCTATTTACTAGCAATACGCCCATGGTTCGAAAGCCTAAGCCTAGTCTCAGATTGTAGAATCTTTCAAAACCTCACCCCAATCCAAATATTCACTATGATATGTAAAGAACACAACTTCCCAGATTACGATATAGCAAGTTTAAGAAAAAACCACGAACCCTTAGAGTATTGCGTCCAATACAACGAAACTAGTTTGTATTTTCTAAAAAGGATCTTAGCTGACGCAGGTATCTATTACATCTATCGGCATACTGAAGACCGTCACATACTAATGCTACTAGACAATAGCGTTCTACCGAAGAAATATCCAGATCCAGTTTTATACACCAATCACCACCACAGCAAAGAACACATATCAAAATGGCGCCCATCAGCCACAATGCACGCAACACAACTAACAGTCGAAGGTTTCGATCTTAATCACGCCAAACCTGAAGATAAGCTAATAACAGCCACAAGAAAAACCACCCAAGACCCAGTGGGCGGCCTAAATATCGAACACAACTACCATCACTCCAGAGGGTTTAGCAACCAAAAAGAAGCAGAGAAAAAAGCCAAGCTAATAACAGAGCACCTAGTATGGCAGTCTAACCCCATAGAAGCTGGCAGCAATCTATTGAACCTAACGCCTAATATCCAATTCACTCTAAGCTCAGAAGACAACAGTAACGACGACGGCAACTTCAGGGTGCTAACAATAGAACACATAGCAAAGGATATAACCCACACCAGCCACGAACCCGAAGCAAACGAGATCCAACAACACTACGAAAACAAACTGCTCTGTATTCCAGCGAGTCTAAACTACGTTCCACCCCAAGATATCAAGCGACCAAAAATAACCAATGATCAATCAGCAGTAGTAGTAGGCCCAAAAGATAAAAAAGTTTATACAAATAAGCAGGGCCAAGTAAAAGTACAGTTCCACTGGGATCGCTATGGCAAGAGTGACGAAAACAGCTCTTGCTGGCTAAGAGTAATGCAAGCTAGCAGTGGAGCAAATTGGGGCACCCAGTTTATTCCCCGTATAGGAAGCGAAGTAATAGTAAGTTTCTTAAATGCCGATCCAGACAGGCCAATAGTGACAGGTAGCGCCTATAATGGAGCAAACCAAGAACCATTTCCGCTGCCAGACAATCAAAACCTAAGCGGGATAAAAACCCATATCGAAGATGATAAAGATAATAGCAACAGAGGCCACGAATTAGTATTCGATGACACCCCAGGCAAAGAGAGATTCATCTTAAAAAGCGAAGGTCTATTAACAGTAAATATAAACAACAGCTCAACGCATACAGTCAAAGAAAACGAAAGCATCCATGTAAAAGGTAATAACGTCTTACAAGTAAACAAAGGCAAAGCCAATATGACCGCAAAAGAGCTACACCTAATAGTCGGCGGCAGTAGCATGGTTTTAGATGATAACGGCGTAACAATAAAGCCAGCAGGGAAACTACACCTCTTAGCTAAAGGCGTAGGCGAAACAAAGCCAGTAGCAAGAGTAGGTGATGATCACAAATGCCCGAAGAAAACAGGAACAACACCGCATGTAGGCGGTCCAGTATTAAAAGGTTCGCCAATAAGTAAAGCTAACGGCATGGCCGTGGCCAGGGTTGGTGATAACGTAAAATGCAACAGTGGCACAGATAAGATTTCGCAGGGAGTAGATTCTATACAGGTCGATGGTAAAGCGATCGCTAAAGTTAATTCACAATCGACTCATGGCGGAGTTGTTGTTCGTGGTTCAGATAATGTAATGGTCGGTGAAACTAAGGGTTCATCATTTACGGTCAGGAAAAATAAAATAATCTACATGGTCGATGCCCCAAAAACAAAGCCGCAATTGCATACGCAAGTAAAAAAACAAAACAAAAAATCCATACCACTCAATAGTGATTATAAATACGATTTACAGCTAACCCAGCAGAATGGAGCGCTTGATATCTTCTTTCAAAACCAGCCATTTGCTATCTTTGATGATATTAATTATTTACGTTACAACGATAAGGGTGAGGCGCCGGTATATATTGGCGAGCGTTTATTAAAAGTCGAAGAGAAGATGTTAACACCGGAAAAACAAGCAGAGTCGATAGATGATAACGGCAATAATTTAGTGTTTTTAGCAACAGCAGGCGCGATACCTGCTGATTTGGAAGAACAGTTATATGACGTTGAACAAACAAGCGAAGACATAATTGGCTGGGTTGTAAAACAGATGAGTCGAATCAACATTAATGTTGCTATGGGCGGAAAAGATGCAGTTGATCTTTTGAAGAATCAGAATAACCGCCAGTTTTTGTTAGATTTCATGCGCAGAGGAAGCTTTAGTGTTAAGAAAATCAAAGGGACGTTATATATTATTTTTGGAGGAAAGCGTGGTTTGCGAAGTTGGGTAAAGGGTACGCGATATCGAGCAGATAATCCGAAGGTTACGGTTATGCATGTTATATCCAAGCTAGCAAGTGGGGATTCAGCAGAAATAGCGGATGCTATCAAGGGCGCAGCCAAGGACTCAGGGCTTGGCCTGATAGTAATTGGCCCACTTGATGCAATAAAGTATTATACTAATCCTGATAAGCACAAGGAGTTTTCGGATTTGATAGTTGATATCCTGGGTGATGTTGTTAAGTATTTTGTTGCTACAGTGTTGGTGGCGGCGCTTTGTGTATTTTTAGCAGAGGCGGCAATACCTCTTGCTGTCATTGTTGTTGTTGGTATTGTTGCGGTAGGATTTATTGGTGCTATGCTAGATTTGGCTGAAGATGATACTGGTTTGCATGCTGAATTAACTAAGATAGGCAGAAACTGCGAGTCATTCTTAAAAAAACATAAATATGATATTGCTAAAATAGGCAATACTTTATCAGTGATTAATAGTAATGGTTTGACTCCGACGTATTAAATATTATTGAGTAAATTATGGAAAAGAAACCAACAGAACAGCAATTGAGAAAAGGAAAGCGGTTGCAATATTTCTTCCATTTGTTTGGTTTTCCAATAACCTGCGCAATATTAACTAGTGCATGTATTTTTGTTGTGGGCAACGTCAATATCACGTTGTTTAAGTGTGAGTTATACGCCTTTGCGTTTTACTATCTGTTATCTATATATTTGCTAAGAACAATTGCTGGCTCTATGTTGCTACAGGCTTATTTGTGCCTAATGGCTGGTGTATTGATGTTGAGTTCGTGTTTGTTGCTTATTATGGGGTACGCTCCATTACATCTGTCGCGTATCATGGCAGTTAACATACCTTATCCAGCTAATCTCCTTATTGTCGTGAGCTTAGTCGTCATATACCTGCTATACATGTTGGTAAAATCATTTGAGCTTGATATTAAGCATATAGTCAGTGAGCTGAAGAGGGTAAAGCGCTACGATCCTAAAAGTGCGACTTACGTAATGCATCCTAGTGCCGCAATGCGATCTATCACAATCTTTACGAAGAGGCATCAAGTCGTCGCAGGGAAGCTGCTCACAAATAAAAAATCGCGAACTATGGCAGACAGAATGCTTGGTTGCCTTCTGATTTTTGCCTATGGATTCGTACCTTTCGCGCCTTATACGCTGCGTGGTATAGGGCATGGAGAACCGTTGTCTTGGGTTATGTTGCTAGGGGCTTTACTACTAGCGCTGCTAGCAGGCCTAGGAGTGGAGATGTTTTTTGCTTTGTTTTTAGCTTTTAGGCGAATTGAAAAGCAAGTGGGTTGTCCTTTGATGCCTATCAGCGATCTTTGGTTAAATTGAGCTGCCAGACTCTTACGAATGAAAATTGGGGGTTGGGCAGTGTTCATTGAACAATTTGCATAATATTCCTTCGTAGCCAATATTTTTTTGTGAAGTTACCGCTATTTTCTTAATATCTGACCAATTGTAAAATGTAACATTTTTATTAGAGTATACGAGCACCCCTTTATTAAGCATTCTTAGTATATCTACTTGCTTCCTTTTGGCGCTACTATTTGTATATAAAAAATATTTTGATGAAGTCGATGTGGGTTTTGAAAAGTTGCTTGTTGCACTATAATAACCATAATAAAGCATGAATAGAGCAACTAGGGGTGTATATATAATAAGCTTGATTGTCAATTTGTTTCTTTTTTCGATAATTGCTGGGGTGTTGTTTAGCCAGCTGGAAAAGATTAACCAGGCGGATGAGATAGCATAGAAATAAGTATTTTGATCATAATTACTGCCAAAAAGTATGTAGCAAATGATTGCATAGAATATTAATAGGATCATTAACCATTTTCCAAACTTGTAAGGAGATTCGCGAAATTTTCTTGTTTTTTCAGGATTGCTAGTTGATTGAATAATCTCTTCTTCAGTTATCCCTCCTTCAATTCTGCGCAAAGTTAGCTCTATGAGTAGCCATGCGCAATAAACACCTGAAACACTAAGAGACCATAATAGAGTAGTTTCGCTATAATCAGTCAAGGTGAGAGGGAGTGAATGAAGGGGTGTGCCAAGGGCATAGAAATAGCCATAATTGTATAGCACAGAGCATGCAAAACCAGCAGATACAATGATGCTGATCATTTTGAGGCTTAGGCTAATGTGGTTTTGTAATTCTTGTTCCATATTACAGGCATTCTAGTTTAGTTGGTTTGTAAAGTTAAGATTAATAAGTATATGTTAGGAGCGTCACTCTACCATGCGCAGCATGTAGGGAGTGACGCGGCAATAATCTACGGATAACACATTTGTTTTCAATAGATTATCTTTGTTCGGCGGGGATTATTCCAGGATTATGTACCCTAAAAGCATTTATATTCAGCCATTCTGATAATGCTTACAGCTTGCACTGAGAAATCCGGCCGTTAATGGCGACTGTGTCGTCCAGCTCGCTGGATTGCAAACCATTGACTGCTATATTTCTTCAGTTGTTATGGTTGTTAAGGCCAGAATGCCTAGGTCTTTAAATTTTTTTAAAATAATTTTAGCAATATTTTTTAACACAAATTGTAATGCTGGATAATGTCCTGTTGTGTTTAATGATGCATAGTCATGCATGAAAAAGTGTTTAAATGTAGCGCGTAACGCTATGAAAACAATGTGCTTATTTGACAAAATAATATTACGTGCTAGAGTAAACATGTAAAAAGTCGTAACCTAGAGCGACTATAAATTTCTAGGTAAGAGCAGAGAAGCCATGTGACATGCTCGTAGGTTTCTAACCTTTGGCTTGATGCAAAATGATTTTTTCGTTTTGTATATCAACATACCAGATTGCTTGTTGTTTTTGAGCAGGCAATCTTTAAGCTTTAACGGCTTTTGTCATTAGAGCTATATACCAACATAGGTGGTGTTCGCACCAAGCTATGAACTTCAGGGGCAGGATCTTGTTCTCGCCAGTCTGGAAGATGAAATAACGTTTGTTATTTATTGAGTGTGTAATTTAACAGCGTATCAACCTGTTAATGAAGACAACGAAGATCGCAGCAATTATTTTGCTCACAATATTTGTTTATTCAAAACGCATCAAGACAAACAATTTCATATCGCTATAGAGTTGTAACGTAATTTAGTTACAAAGTCATAACGAAATCCGTAAAAAATAATAATGAAAAACGAAACAAAGTAAATAATGGAGTAATGCAAGAAGTAACGATGCATGGAGGAAAAACGTAGGAAAATCGCAATGTAGCAATATAGAACGAAATCTGTATTAGCAATTTGCAAAAGCTGGTTGATAAGCCGTTAGCACGAATTATCAATCAGGCAGGTAATAGACCTGCAACCTTGCTTTCTCATGCTGGCGAGCATGACACCAAGCAAAGCATCTAAAGCGACTAGTTCGCCATCCGCTGCCTGCCAAGCAGTGATGAGATGCAAAACACTAATCAATTGGCATGAGGTGTTGAAAGCAAAACGAGTAAGGAATAATTAACAGGGTAAGAAGAGACATGAGTAATGTCAGTAAAAAAACAACTACAACATTCGATTTGGGTGATACTAAAACACAACAAAGATGGTTCGTTTGCAACCCAAGCGAATCGTAAAAAGATAGGCTATCAGATAGCAGCCTCATTATTAGAAGCTGGCTATAAGCTACGCCACATGCGTGGATTAAAGCCGAAGCATATTCGTTGCCTAGTAACTAAATGGCAACAATCTGGTTTAGCTGTTGGCACCATTAAAAATCGCCTAGCCTGTGTAAACTGGTTTTGTGAGAAGATCGATAAGCCGGGCATTGTTCTATCAAGTGCTGAATTAGGTATCGGCAAGCGTGTTTACGTAAGCAACGAAAACAAAGCCATTCAATTAGATGAAACCCTCCTAGCTAAAATCAGTGACAAGAACATTCAGTTATCACTACGACTACAGCAACAGTTTGGTCTACGCCGTGAAGAGGCATTAAAGCTAAAGCCGTTTATTGCAGACAAAGAAACAGAGTTAGAGCTGCAAGGCTCATGGTGCAAAAATGGCAGACCGAGAACAGTTCCTATTAGAACAACTGAGCAGAGAAAAATCTTAGAGCAGTGTAAACAACACCTGCAATCCCAGCAGCTATCAATGATTCCTAAAGAAAAAAGTTATATACAGCACTTAAAAGTATACGAACAACAACTACGCCGAGCTGGCATCTACCATGCGCACGGATTGAGACATGCATATGCACAGCAGCGTTATAAAGAATTAACGAGCTGGGATTGTCCAGCTTGTGGCGGCAGAAGCAGCAAAGATTATAGGGGTAACGATAAGGCAATCGACAAACGGGCTCGCGAAATAATCAGCGAGGAATTAGGCCATACGCGCATAGCGGGAATTGTTGCGCAATATGTTGGCCGCTAGAGATGAGGTAATCGTTATGAGTAATCATTTTTCAACAGTCATTTTACCAAGACTGATTAGGCTCAAGGATGCGTCAAAATATTTAGGTATGGATAAGAATAGATTTAACCATGAAGTAAGGCCAACATTAATAGCAGTACCTATTGGCAAGCAAGGCGTTGCATTCGATCGACTTGATTTAGACGATTGGGTGGAGCATTATAAACGACGCAGCGGATGTCTGGCTCGATAGAGGAGACATTCATATGGGTAGAAAGAGAACGCCGGGTCTTTATAAACGTAACGGGACTTGGCACATTGATAAGCAAATCTTCGGTCATCGTTTGCGGGCAAGCACTGGTAGCTCGGAATTGTTTGAGGCAGAGCGCTTCCTTGCTAGGCGGATCGAAGAATTAAGGCAAGCGACGATTTATGGGGTTCGACCAAAACGGATTTTTCGAGAAGCGACGGTTAGATATTTAAAGGAGCATCAACACAAGGCAAGCATTGATTCTGATGCAGGACGCATAAGAAGTTTGGATAAATATATAGGAAATAAGTCGCTGGATACTATTCACATGGGAGTGATGCAGCCATACATTGAGGCTAGAAGAAAGGACGGTATTAAAACACGGACGATTAATCATGGATTGAAAATTGTACGCCGTATTCTTAACTTAGCAGCAAATGAATGGCTTGATGAGCACGGCTTAAGTTGGTTGCATCATGCGCCAAAAATTAAGTTGTTGCCTGAACCGGATCTTCGCAAACCTTACCCATTAAATTGGGTAGAGCAAAAACGGTTTTTTGCTGAGTTGCCTCTGCATTTACGACAAATGGCACTGTTTGCTGTTAATACTGGTTGTCGTGATGCGGAAATTTGCAATTTGCGGTGGGAATGGGAAGAGGAAGTGCTGGAATTAGGTATTTCAGTATTTATAATTCCTTCTGAAATGGTGAAAAATCGTAGTGATCGTTTGGTAGTGTTAAACAAGGAGGCTCGTGCAGTAATTGAAAAAACTAGAGGGCAGCATCCAGTTTATGTCTTCACATTTAGAGGAAGACCAATTAAGCGGATATTAAACTCTGGTTGGAAGAAGGCACGAGAAGTTACGGGAATTAATGTTAGGGTGCATGATTTGAAACACACCTTTGGCAGGCGACTGCGTTCTGCTGGTGTAAGCTTTGAAGATCGACAGGATTTATTAGGACATCGATCGTCAAGCATTACTACGCATTATTCTGGTGCTGAATTGACTAAAATAATCGCAGCAGCAAATAAAGTGTGTGTTGAAAACAGTGAGGCTCCAGCATTAGTTTTGCTAAAAGGTAGTTCTAGCTCCCGCAAAATCCCCACAAGGGGTTTTGGTGAGTTGAAAAATAAGGCGGTAAGTTACTAATTAGATTGGTGGGCCCACTAGGACTTGAACCTAGGACCAACGGATTATTAGTCCGCTGCTCTAAC
>JAGLTR010000116.1 GCA_023135155.1 Gammaproteobacteria bacterium | reverse complement strand
CAGGTGGGGGTAAATTAGCGCTTACGTCGGCGCGAACTTACCTTTATTATGGCAGTCGTATTTAGCTGTTGTTTATACGCTGTATGGACAGTTGGTTTTTAATTTGGGTTATGTTTATCCGGATATTGCTGAGCGGGAGGCTGAGCGTTATATGGGTGTGGTGTTGAGCATTTTGGATGAGGTTGGTCGTAGTTAGGAATGTGCTTTCTAATCCTTCATCTTGGCAGAAAATATCTGATAATTATTCACAATATTGTCCTGGCGCAACTTTAGTAGAGGGGGGGAGTATAACCTGTAGGCAGGTCGCTCGGTTCAGTGGGTGGAGCGGCGCAGCTTTCTACTAGTTGTTCTACCATTTCAACATCCTCTTGCTCCAATTGAATTGATTGTTTTGTTGGTGAATTTTTGGTTGAAAAGAATCGATATAGAGACGAAGTGGTATCGTAAACTCTTTGGCCTGTGTCGTGAACAGATTTGGGGATATATCCGAACAAACTGAAGGGTTCATTTAATATTTCAATATTTTTTTGGCTATTAATCTGGCCAAAAACAGGGATATTTTTTATTGCATTGTTCGCGTCAGAAACTTTAACGTTATAGGCTAAATTGTATAAGGTTCGTAGTATCTTGCGTGCTGAAAATATAGTTTTATATGGATCTAATATGCCCATGAATAGTAAAGCTAAAAACGCGAAGCCGATAGTTGCCCAGTTATTTACTTTATGGGTATTACCTAATGCTGTGTAATTCCATTCCAGTCCCATGAAGATAATTAATGTTGTTAGTCCTGCCTTAATTAAGTAAACAATCAGCATATTTAATAGGACGCTATACATGGTCTTTTTTGCTTCTTGCTGAAACTTATTGTTAAACTTCTTTGGCGGTTTTTCTAGGCTTTTTTCGACGGCTTGTTGTGAGGGGATTCTATTGGTAATGCCGCTAAGTAATGGTACAGCTGTGCAGAAAAACAGCCAACTGCAGCAGGTGATCCCGCCACTTATCAGTCTATCCTTCATTGAATTAGTTAGGAACATTATAGTGAATAGTCGTATGAGTGCTGAATTAACAGCGCCAGCTTCAAATCCTTGCGATAATGTTATTAAAAATCTGTTATATTCATTTAATACAGGCCATACTGTTTTTTTTGATTTCGGAATGTACCTTATTAAAGTCTTGTCTGTTAGTGTCGACAGAAAGTTTTGTTCTGGTGCTTTTATAATATCGGGGGCGTAAGTATGGGCGACGCGTTGAGCTTCTTTTTTCAATGTGGCGGCATGCCGGCCGCGCAGGATGGCGAAAAATAGCGGAACTGGAATACCTGCTATTAAAGAAAAGGTGGTTGCTGGCCATGCTTGTGATACACCAATCTTTTCTAGAATTGTTTTTGAGGTGTTATAGAGAAAACTAACAACAATGGCGTAGTTCATCGTAAAATTTAATAATTTTTCTCGAACCAGCATTGCAGTGTTGTTTGATTTATGTAGGCTCCAGAAAAAAATTGGGCGGTAAAATATAATAGCATCGAAAATTGAATATTGTGAGGTGTTAGTTGGTAGGTTAGGGTGTGTAGGGGTGGAGGTTGGTTCTAGATCGGAGAACTCTACATAGTTGTCTTGTCCGGGGCTTGTATCATATTCAGAGAGTCTGTCAGCAGGTTCCACTATATTATAATCATTCTCATCTTCCATTTGCACGTAGCGTGTTACGACGTCAGATTTTTTGTCTTGATTCGTGAAGAGCATGAACCTGATTTTCTCTAAGATATGTTGCTTTATTTTGGCTAAATTTTCTGCGGCTTCTTGTTCGGGTGCGATTTTCAATAGCAAATCTATCGCGGTCATCACGCCGGAAATGACGCTTACCATATAGAATGTCCCAATGACATAGGGTCGATAACTTTCGGATATTTGTACGATGTCATCGCCGGCCATAGCCGCTAATTCTGCTATACCAAAGGTTTTTAAGATGTCAGTTGGAATTGCAACCAGGTGTGCTCTGGCTGTGAAAGAGAATCGAATAAATGATATGAATGCGCGGTATGTTCTTTTGAAGCTTTTACCCGTGAGGTTTAAGATTGTCATGTTACAGTCTGATCTTACTTATTAATTTAGGGCATTATAAAGTAAAGTATCCCGGTTTGCGAAGGGCGAATCGGGATGCTTTGTTTAGGTGTTTGTATTGACTGAACTTATTTTTTCAATACCCGTTCCAGTTATTGCTAATTACAAGCGGTAGCGGGTCGATCAGGTAATCCACAGCCGTCATCATTACCGGTTGCTGGTTGTAGAATGTTGGTCGATGGCTACCGTACGCAAGCGCATAGACTGTTAAGGTTTTGGTCTTTTTGTCATAGCTCGGGTTGAAGAGTTTGAAGACGAAAATCTCAGTCTCTTTGTTGCTTTTGTTGATCTTACCTACGAAGGCGGCTTTTAGGATCTGCTTGTGCCAGAGCTTTGTCGCTAGCGTTTGCATCGGAATGATTTTAAATCCCGCTGGTGCGCCTGCAACTTTGGCCATGATCTTGTGGGTGTTATGGATCTTTATGAGATACATATCACTGCGCTTTGCTAATGGGTGAATTGTTACGTTCTTGCTGCCGCCATCAAAATCAAGTTGTAAGGTGATTGCCTTTTTTACTTGTGCTGGTAGTTTTACGCCAGCTACGACATTTGTATGTACACCTGCAATAGCTAATGCTGTTGCTAGTACGATCCCTGTTATAATTCTCTTCTTGGTGTTCATAATTAATACCTCCTGTATTAATTAATTGCCATGAAATTATGGCAAATTCATTTTTTAGGCAAGTTGCCTATCCTTTTTAGTAATGCAGTTTATGTTATGAGCTGTTTTTAAGGTGTCAGGGCACCACCAAGAGTTACCTTGCATTTTGCATTTTGGTGGTGGGAAACCTAAGCGCTCCCAGTCAGTCTTTAAGGCTTCCGGGCCGCTTACCCATAATCGTAGTAATATCGGTTTAATAGTAACTGTTTTGTTATTGTGTTCTTTTGCGAATTGATCATTGTCGTGAATAGTCATTATCATCGACAGCGTATTATTTTTGACGCTGTAGTTTGGTTTTTCAGCAGTGACGAGTAGGGTATGTTTTTTTGGTGAGTTTATAGTGATGAGTCCAACAAATGTTCCGCTGATTGGTTTTTTTGGCCACAGATTTTCCAGTACTTTTTTAGGGGTAGTGGAGGCGGCAAATTCGGAGTTGGTGATATCTACACTCATCTCTTTAATGTTGTTGAATGTGACGTAATATTTATTGGGGGTTTTTGCAATGCTAGTAATCTTGGCATTTGCTGAGTGCGCCTGTTTAATGCTAAATGCCCAGATGTGAGCTGGTTCTAGCTTGATTTTACCGGTTGTGTTGAGCTGTTTTGTTGGTGACGGTTTACTGGCTTGTGGCTTGGTGCAAGATGCGGCATAGCCATTGGCTGTGTGAAAAAGAATAGCTAAAGCTGAAATGCAGAACAAGCTGGTTAGATTTTGTGCGGACTTCTTCATCCTTCGACCCCTCCGTGTCGTATTCCTTCAAGTCATCCATTGACTCGTAGGTTGATTATACGCCTATTCATATATGGCGGTCAATGAGTTATCGCGATTTCCTAATGTCAAATATGAGGTGAAGCAGCGTAACCCATTGATTAATCGTTCTATAGTGAAAGTTCATAGGTGCGTTTGAGTGGCTAGGGTAAAGATATGAAAGCAAATATTAGTAGTGGTTTTATCGGAAACCGTTTTTCATGTGCGTGTTTTTCCAAGTGGCAAGAAGATATTTCCTGTTTTATATTGGAAGAGCGAGGCTATCTATTGTTGCCTGAGGTGCATGGTGGTGACCATATAAGGCCGATGATTTTGCTTAGCTTGAATACAGGGTTGTGTATTAGCTCTTACTAAGGTTGCGACTTTGTTGGATAAAGACGGCCATTGTTTATTGTTACATTGGCTGTTACACTGGAACGGGTAGAGAATGTTATGATAAAATCATTTAAAGATAAAAATTTAGAAGAATGCTGGAAAAAAGGCAAGTGTAAAAAGTTGCGCGCTGATTTAAAGCGTAGGGTTTTGATGAAGTTAGATTCAATTGATGCTGCAACTTGTATCGATGACTTACAAAATCCTCCAGGGAATAAACTGCACCAATTACAAGGTGAGTATAAAGAATATTGGGCTGTTTCTGTGAATGGACCTTGGAGATTGATTTTTAAAATACAAGACGACAATGTATATGACGTTATGTTATTACAATATCATTAATAGGTGATGACTATGAATATTACTGAAAGAAAACCATTTACACCCGGAGAAATTCTTCAAGAAGAATTTATGGAGCCTTATGAGCTAACACAAACTAAGTTGGCTGAGCTTACGGGTCTTGGAAGACGCAGAATCAATGAAATTATTAATGGTAGGCGAGGTGTTACACCTGATACTGCGCTGAGATTGGCCAAGTTATTTAAAGTTTCTCCTGATTACTGGCTAAACTTACAAATAAAACTTGATCTGTGGAACGAGTTGCACAAGAAATCAGAAAAAGAATTGTTGCGTAAAATAAAGCCGCTAAAATTAAATTTAGCGTATGTAAATACCGCTGCTTAATATGTTTTTTGCGTTGTCAGGCTTGGTTTGCAACGCATATCGAATAATCTAGCGAACAGGCCCATTCGCAGTCATCTAGGCAGTGCGGATATTTCTGTTTTTTGCATTTGGGTGCGCAATTATTCTTAGATGAATTATAAATAGCGGCATAGTTTGGGTTTGTTGTGGTGGAGCCGAGGGGGATCGAACCCCTGACCTTAGCATTGCGAATGATATTCTATTGGAATCCACTTTGCGCAACCAAGCACAATAGCGCACATAAAAACCTATTGTATCAATCAGTTATGTTGAGTCGGTTGTACTTGGTTGTGTATACTGATGCTTTATTCTATAATTTGATTCTCACCCAAATACAACCCAGAGTGAAGCGAGTAGGTTTTTATGTTATGAAGGCAAATATAAATAATACATTGGTTTCTAGTTTAAAGCAGAAAAAGACACGCTATGATGTTTGGGATACCAGGCTTTCTGGTTTTCATGTGCGTGTTAACACAAATGGAAGAAAATTTTATAGATGCTGGTGTAAGGGCGGCAAAGTTATAACTATTGGGAATGCAGAATTATTAACTCCTGCTGCGGCGCGAGAAAAGGCTAAGGCGATATTGGGTGATGTAGCTAAAGGTGTGAATCCTGGGTTTTCAGATAGCCGTAATAAGCCGCTAACGTTAAGAGAGTTTATAGAAAGTAAATATGGTGATTGGCGTTCAACTAATCGTAAAATTGGTGAGCAAGATGTAGAGCAGATCAGGCGCAGATTTTATAAAGACTTTGCTGATAAGCGATTGGATGATATATCGGTACTGGACGTTGAATCATGGCGCACGAAGCGCTTAAAAGCGCATATCAAGCCAGTAACAATTAATCGAAATCTTAGTCTTCTAAAATCATTATTGAACAAAGCAGTAGAGTGGAATGTCATTCAGCAAAATCCTTTGGACAAACTAAAACTATCGAAAATAGATAATATTAGAATTCGCTATCTAACGCCAGATGAGGAGCTTCGCTTACGGAAGGCTGTGGATGAGCGTGATAATTCTCTGCAAGCAAAACGCATAAGTGCCAATAAATGGAGAGAAGAGCGGGGCTATCCTTTATTGCCTGAATTTTGCGGTGATCATATCAAGCCTATGGTTTTGCTTAGTCTGAACACAGGGTTGCGTAAAGGAGAGGTGTTAGCGCTTACCTGGGAAAGTATAAATATTGAGCAGGCGCTGTTAACCGTTGTTAGTGCTAGTGCCAAAAGCGGAAAAGCTCGTCACATTCCGCTTAATAAAGCAGCAATTCATGTATTAAAGGAGTGGCAACAAAGTGCTGGCAGCAGTGGCTTGGTTTTTCCAAATAAAGATGGTAAGCGCATGCTAGATATTAAAACCGCCTGGACGCATCTTCTAAAAAGTGCGCAGATAGAGCATTTTCGTTGGCACGATCTGCGGCATCATTTTGCTAGTAAGCTGGTTATGGCTGGGGCGGATCTAAATAGTGTGCGTGAATTGCTAGGACATGCCGATCTGAAAATGACGCTGCGTTATGCGCATTTAGCTCCTGAGCATAAGGCTAAGGTTGTAGCCTTATTAGATGAAAGCTGATTAATATTGTGCGTCTACTTTATGCATATTGAGCCAATTTTCCAGGTCCTGGATTTTATACCGGATGGTTCTTCCAATTCTGATAAAGCTAGGGCCTTTGGGTTTGTTGTCTAAAAAGCCTTCACACCTGCGGTGACGCAAGAATGATCTGCTCATGCCAATATGGGCGGCGGCCTCTTGTTCATTCAGTGTGTGCCTATGTATTGTCGTTGTCATAATGTATATCCTCATGTTGGATATTTTTATGTTAGCATCAGAAGATCATTTGTCAATACAGTATCTGAAAAACGGTATACAGATGCGGTGCTACTTTGATGGTAATCTGTTTTAGATGGTAGGTATTACGCCAATATATGATTATTTCTTAACATAAGGTTAATTTGCCATGCAAACCTGTATTCATGTGCTA
>JAGLTR010000115.1 GCA_023135155.1 Gammaproteobacteria bacterium | reverse complement strand
AGTCACTGACCTACAAGGAGATCAATACGCTCAAAATATTTTCACTGCTGCCGCTATCCAACCAGATAACACTACTGTTTTAACATGGAACACCAAAGAAAGCGTTGATAACAAATATCACCTCTATGCTAAACGCATACCCGGCGATGGCAGCTTAAGTAATCCCAATATTGAGGTAAGCGATCACAGCTATTCATCCTGGAATTATTCACCTATAAGCATAGCCATGTTGTCTAATGGCAATTTTGCCATCAGCTGGTCTACCGGATACAAACTAGTGTTGGCGCGATATTTCTCTGCAGATGGCACTCAACTTAGCCCTGAATTAACTGTTTATCAATTGAGTAATTCTTTCGGGATATATCCCATTTCATCCGTCGGATTACCTAACGGAGTTTTTGCCATAAATTGGGGGGTAATAACCCAGGGAATGCGCACTGAAGTTGGTCTACGACTGTACGCAACACGAGCGCTAAACCCCATAATTCGAGAATGCTCGCTTACAATTAATGGCAGAGGCGCAAAAACCATAGTCACAGAAAACGATATCTCTGTCTTTAATCCTAACGGGTCTAGCGCGAGTGTAAAAATTACACCAAATGATTGTGAGCATGGCGCATTCGTCAACTGTGCAACCGACCATCCCCTAGATAATTTTTTACAGGGGCAATTCTCTAATGGTGAAGTATGCCACCAACAAGATGGCACAAATTATCCACCGACATGCACGATAACCGCCGAAAACGACGTCGGACTAACCGATGGGCCCAAGGATATAACATTCTATTTTATTAACCCTAATGACCCTATAACAATTAACCAAGAAGCTCCAAATATTCTAGGAATAGTAGACAAAACAACCAGAACTGACGTGACCAATGTTTTTCTTAGCGATGACTCCTTACGCATGTGGATTGAAAGGGTAGATGGACGGAAATTAAATGCATGGATAACGTTGCTAGAACACCTTTCAACTGACAAAAAAGAAGTACAATGCACTCCAGAAGCCGGAACTCAAACCACAACCTTTTATCTAATGGCAGAAAAAACAGATAGGGTTACTGACACGAACCTAACTGCCAAATCAGTTTTTCAGCTGATAATGGATAGTCCCGATATCGCCGATGGCACGCCTCTTTGGAAAATACTGACGCCTGTATTTTCGACAGCATTCGGATTATCTGGTAGCTCAGGCATATGCTTGCTGTCACTGATCTGCACATTTCTCGCAACAAACACCGCTTTTATAGCACGTCACAAATACTCAGCCAGATCTGCACGTAATAGTGCACGCAAACAAGATTACTTGGCCTTTAATGTATTTAAGAATATTGGTGAACCGAATGATTGCGCCGATTTTTCATCAGATGAGGGCCTGCTATTTATAGATATGATTAGAAGCATTCTAAAAACAGCACAGCTAAAAGAACCCACACGAACTGAAGCACGCAAAATTAAATCGCTAGCCCGCAATATAGCCGCCGCTATCAAAGAATCATTTAATATGCACCACTACCACCCAACATTGCGAAACATAGTAGGCTCACAAGCATCTATTATATCATGCGGATTTTTTCATCCAGGATCCACCGGCGATTTCTTAAAAACTCACGAAAACGAAATTGCCGACAAGCTAAATGTACTTACTGATGAAACACTAAGCGCGGAACTACAAGAAATAAGAACTAACTCAAGCAGCTTTACAACAGATGTAAATGCAGGCTTACTTGCGAATGATCCTCTTGCTGAAATCACCGATGAGCGCATACAAAAGGCAGTATCCCAGTTTTTCACACAAGCCCTCCAGCAAACAGAACAAAATACAAACCCAACAAATTATTTTAGACTTCCAGAGGAATCAGAAAAGGACTTGGAGATATTAAATCTTAGCGCGCCACAATGACATAAAGCTATGGCATGCATGAATTATTAATCACTGAACACTGACTTTCTTGCGCGCCAATAAATATCTCAGGGTTAGTCTTAAACAGCTCTTTTAACTCCAATCGAGCGGCGTAAACTTTATTAAACTCAGCGCTAGAATTTCCATGCGTACGATCTTGATGCGTAGCAAAAATAGCTTCATTGGCATGACGTATTATTTCACGATACGATAATCCTTCTTGAATACCCAGAACTTTCAACGCCGCACGCTTTAGTTTAACCAACTCACCCGCGGGAAATGTTTTAACCAAAGCTACAGACGAAGATGGTTTAGCTGACAAACCTGGTTTAAAAAACAACGGCTGCATAACTTTATTCGCAATGTAACTTACACCTAAGCCAACTATAAATTGCAGTACAAACTCCACCATTTTAAAAAAGCTAGGTGCTAATTTTTCCTCGCTGGTGAAGGTTGAAGCAGCTCGATTAAATATTCGACCCGCCCAATTTTGCACTGCCTTTGATAAAATATATACGCCCAAAACAAAAGCAATCATGTTTTTAGAAATCCCTGTATTAGATTTTAATAATTGCTTACCAAAAACAATTCCCATAAAAACACCTAAATCTACCGCTGATTTGCAAATGGGTTCAACCCTCTTAACTATAGTTTTCGTGCTAATATTACACTTGTTACCGAGCCTAATTATCATATCCAAATCACTAAAAAATGAAGCCGCAAGAGAATGCGTCAACATAAAATCCGCCGAACCAAACCGCTGTACTGCAAACTGATCAACACCTAGCAAAAATAACGCGACCACGGCTTTAGGATCTAATTTACTGAGCAAAAGGTCAATATATTGCAAATGCTTACTGACGCTATTTCCAAGCGGCATGTGCAGCAGAGAATCTTCAAAGTCATCGATTCCATCCCCAATATTTGCGCCATATTTTGTATTAGCGATAACATTATCGAAAAGCTCATTTGAAGCATCATAAGCTAAAGACCCGAACGCATAATAACGAGTATTAGTCCACAACCTGGTAAGCGATGAAGAAATACCTGCTAAATAACCGTACTTAGCAAGCCCAGCTTCTCTGGCATTAATTTCTTTCGCGCAAGCAGCAATATTGCTTTGCAAAAAGTGCATAGCTTGATCTTGCGTCACTATTTTGTTTGGCTCGTTATTTACTATGCTCAATAAAATTGAGTTAACAATTTCATGACTTATTTGCCGATAAAAAGCTTTTATATAACTCGTTTTCACATCATAGAGAATATCTTTTACTGCTCTTACATACCGATAACCATGACTTTCAGGCAGATCATCTATGTTACTTTCCAACAGTGCATGCCAACCCTTAAGATAGCTATACTGCTCAACTAGTGTGAGAACCTTTTTATAATCATCACCAAAAAATGCCGATAACTGGCGATACTCATCTTTCATAACAACACCGAATAAAATTATTGGACCATTTTTATACACTTCTTAAAAATATGCAATTATTTTGCTCAAACATAATTAGCATAAAAACTAAAGTTTTAGCCTAAACAACCCATATGCAATAGTTGAAATCCTTGGAAATCAATCAGTTATTAACAAGATGCCCCATCTTAAAACCACTGGTATACTATTGCCCATGAAACCTATTGCCATACTAACTTGCCTGCTCTTTTTATCTGCTTGTAGTTCCATACAAACACAGGATGCTGCTCCGCAGCGTTATGTTGATGCTGCAAAAATTCCAAATGCTGTACCGAAACCGCTTTCTAAAAGTCGCTTTGGGAATCCTAGCTCATATGTCGTTAATAGCCATCGCTACTACGTTCTAAAAAGCGCTAAAGGCTATGATAAAAAGGGTATTGGCTCCTGGTATGGAACGAAATTCCATGGCCATCTAACCTCTACTCGCGCGGTTTATGACATGTTTGCTATGACCGCAGCAAGCACTGAACTACCGCTCCCAACCTATGCCCAAGTAACCAATCTGCAGAATGGCAAACAGATCATTGTGAAAGTGAATGATCGCGGCCCTTTTGATAAAGACCGCATTATTGATCTATCCTATGCTGCTGCTCGTAAAATTGGCTACGCTAACCGAGGCACAGCACCAGTTGAGGTAAGAGCCATTGATCCCCTCAAGTGGCAACAGCAACATACAGCTGCGACCACACCATCACAAACACTACCACCACCATCGACAACACAACCTGTCACTCAAGTAGCTATATCCCACCAACCAAGGATATTCTTGCAGATCGGAGCTTTTGCAGATCAAGCGAATGCGCAACAACTGCAAAGTAAAATTGCCACGTTAACTACAGATCAAACACGCGTTAAAACAGCAAGTTACAATAATAAACCCATTTATAAAGTCCAAATTGGTCCGCTAAAAAGTGTTGATAAGAATGATAAAGTACAACAACTGCTAGTTAAAAACGGACTTGGCCGAGCAATGACTGTTGTTTATTAGTAGGCTAGCCCCTACCGTTTAGATAAGTTTTCGTCTATGATACAACCTTTGTATTTTCACCCTAAACTGCATGGAGAGACGCAAATGAAACGAGCTTTTAAAGCCCTATTTATAGCAACCCCGCTATTGATTTTAACTACCGCTTTTGCGGCACCAGTCCCAACCGGACAATCAATCCCTACTACTCAACAAACAACTGCGCTCGCAACACCTGTTGCTGAACCTGCACCAACATTAATTCCGTCTCCTCCAGATTTAAATGCCAAAGGCTACGTCTTGATGGACGCCAACAGTGGCTATGTTATTGCACAAAAAAACGCGAATAAAAAAGTCCCACCAGCAAGCCTTACAAAACTAACGACGCTTTATATTATTGCCAACGAGTTAAAAAGCGGGCAAATCAAGCTTACCGATAATGTAAGAATTAGTAAGCATGCCTGGAAAATGGGCGGCTCGAGAATGTTCGTAAAGGTTGGATCGCAAGTTCCAGTTACTAAACTAATTCAAGGCATAATTGTTGCCTCTGGTAACGACGCTACTGCAGCGATGGCTGAATACATTGGCGGTACCGAACCAGCATTTGTGAATTTAATGAATCAGACTGCACAATCTTTAGGAATGACCAACACACACTACATGGACAGCAACGGTTTACCAAAAAATAACCACTACTCCACACCAATGGACATTGCGAAATTAGTACGCTCTTTTATTACTGTTTTCCCAGAATACTATCCATGGTTCAAACAAAAGTGGATCACTTATAACCACATTAAACAACCAAACCGTAACCGACTTTTATGGCGCGACCCTTCCGTTGATGGATTAAAAACCGGCCATACTGAAGCTGCCGGCTTCTGCTTAGTATCTTCAGCATTGCGTGATGGTGTGCGTTTAATTTCCGTTGTTATGGGCACTCCAACTGATAGCGCCCGCGCTAGCGACAGTGAAGCTTTATTAAACTACGGCTTTAGATTTTATGAGTCACATAAAATGTATGCTGGTAATACCCCACTAGCCCAACCAAGAGCTTGGTTTGGTCAAGATAAATATGTTCAAGCTGGTATCGACAAAGATATGTACATCACTATCCCACGCGGACAATATAAGAATATCAAAGCATCAATCTCCACAACTGGTGAGATTCAAGCCCCCGTTGCTAAAGGCCAGCAATTAGGCACAGTTAACGTAACGTTAAATGGTACGAACGTTGCCAACCAACCCTTAATAGCACTACAAGCTGATCCTAAAGGTGGGCTTTGGACACGCTTCACAGATCACATTTCTCATTTCTTTCACGGCTGGTTCGGCGGTAAGAAGAAGTGAGCAAAAACGTCGTCTACTTAAACGGTAAGTATTTACCGATAAAAAAAGCCACGATCTCTGTTTTAGACCGTGGCTTTCTCTTTTCTGACGGCGTTTATGAAGTAATCCCAATTTATAATAACAAACTGTTTTTTGCAGATCAGCATTTGGACAGATTAAAAAATAGTCTGCGCTACCTTAATTTACACAGCGATTACGATAAAGATGACTGGCGTAATATTTTCCAAAGCTTAATAAATAAAAACGACGCACAAAAAGGTAACTACCACATTTATCTACAAGTAACACGCGGTCATGCCGATAAGAGAACACATAAATTCCCGACAGAAGCTGAGCCCACAATTCTTGTAACCTTAAATATCTCTAGTAGCAACCAAACCTACAAAACCCTTAGCCAAGGGAAAAGCGCTATTACAACAGTCGATCACCGCTGGCAAAATTGTCATATTAAATCAATTTCGCTGTTAGCTAATGTTTTACATACGAATGAAGCGACACAGGCCGATGCTGATGAAGCAATTTTAATCCGTGATGGTTACGCCTTAGAAGGCGCATCGAGCAATTTATTTATCGTAAAAAACGGGACCATTATCACCCCACCACTCTCTACACATATTTTGCCCGGAATTACACGTGCAATAATTTTAGACCTTGCAGCTGAAAACAAAATCTCGTGCAAGGAAGAAGCTGTAACAGTATTACAATTAGAACATGCTGACGAAATCTGGATCACTAGTTCAACACGTGAAATTTATCCTATAACAAAACTAAATCAAAAACCTGTTGGTAACGGCCAGGTCGGACCAAGGTGGGAAGAGATGTTACAACTATATAAAAAACAATGTCTGAAATAATTACCCGTGATCTTCCCAAAAGCGACTATCAAACAATCTGGCAACAGATGCATGATTTCACCCACAGTCGTGATATAAATGCCAACGATGAGATCTGGTTTTTAGAGCATGAACCAGTGTTCACTCAAGGCCAAGCTGGTCGGCCTGAACATCTCTTAAACCCCGGCAAAATTCCTGTAGTACAGACTAACAGAGGCGGTCAAGTAACCTATCATGGGCCCGGCCAATTAATGGCTTACTGCCTAATTGATATTCGCCGCAGAAAAATTGGCGTTAAACAGTTTGTACGTATTTTAGAGCAATCAATAATCGATTTGTTAGCAGAGTATAATATTGAAGTCAATACTCGAGATGATGCTCCCGGAGTTTATGTTAAAGACACTAAAATATGCTCGATTGGTTTAAAAATAAGTCGGGGTTGCGCTTATCACGGTCTAGCATTAAATGTCGACATGGATCTAGAACCATTTTCCCGCATTAATCCTTGCGGCTTTAAAAATTTAACTATGACCCAAATAAAAGATTTTGTGCCGAATATTACTATTCCAGAAACAGCTAATAAATTAGATAAGATATTAAAACATAATCTAACTATTCATAGCATGGATTCCGCGGTCAAGCCGCGGAATGACGAAACACGCAGGAATGAAGCGATGAATCAACAACCAATCTTACGCAAGCCAGCATGGATCCGCAGCCAGCTCGCATCAAAAGACAAAATCGGTAAAGTCGACAAGCTGTTACGCGCCAACCGTCTAACAACCGTCTGCGAAGAGGCCGCCTGCCCTAACCGCGGCGAGTGCTATAACTGCGGTACTGCAACTTTCATGATTATGGGTGATACCTGCACTCGTAACTGTAAATTCTGTAATGTAAAAACCGGCCGCCCTAATCCGCTGGACACCGCCGAACCTGAAAGAGTTGCACAAACTGTAAAACTAATGCAATTAAAATATGTCGTCTTAACATCTGTAGATCGCGACGATTTATTAGACGGCGGCGCTAAACATTTTGCCCAATGTATTGCAGAAATCAGAACAATAAACCCTGACGTAAAAATAGAAATACTAACTCCGGATTTTCGCGGTTGCATGGATAATGCATTAGATATTCTAGCCAATAACCTACCAGATGTTTTTAACCATAATATTGAAACCGCGCCGCGCTTATATAAAACCATCTGTCCAAGCGCAAATTATGAATTATCATTAAAATTATTAAGCACCCACAAAAAACACTTCCCAAACCTCCCTACAAAATCTGGGATCATGGTAGGCTTAGGTGAAACTGACGAAGAGGTAATGCAAGTTATGCAAAACCTAAGAAATAATAAAGTCGATCGGTTAACAATAGGGCAATATCTACAACCATCTATTCAGCACACACCGGTTCAACGCTATGTCGCACCAGAAAAATTTCAGGAATTCGCGCAAATAGCAAAAGAAATGGGATTTACTCATGCATCTAGTGGTCCCATGGTGCGTTCATCTTATCATGCCGACTTAATGAATTAATTGTCTTCAATAACCATCTATAAATCACCAAAGGCCGCCCCCAAAATCTAAATTACCGCAATCTGAACAACCGGAACAATCGGTTTTTTCACAACACAAAACAGCAAGAACCGAAGCCGCACAAGGGAAACAGCAAATGAAAGCACCAATAATACCCGTCCATTTCCCAGCTTCAGAATTTGCAAAGGATTCTCCTTTGTCCCAAAAATCTTTACCTCTATGAGTACACTCATCGCTCTGCAAACAATTGATTACCCCTAATATAAACTCAACAGGAACAATACAACTAAGACCAGTGGTAACACCGCTAGCAACGTCAAAAAATTGACCAAAGAAACCACGTTTAGCAGGAACTGCAGCCAATTCAGAAACAGACTCACCTTCACCTTTGTTTAGCAACGGATCCGTACTACTTAAAGAACCTTCATCCATAAAACTCGTAACTGGGAACCGTTCATCTGCAAATAAAGCCATAGGAGGAACCATACCATCCCCCTCAGTACCCAATCCTACATCTGATAAAGAACCATCTCTCGATTGGACGTTACCAACTTCGTCTTCTTCCCCCAAAACATCTCGCTGCCCATCTAAAGTCCAACCATCATATGTACCACCACCCATAATCACATCTCCAATAGTAAAAGTTATAGAAATATATTGTATAGGAACAAAATTATCACAAAAGATAAAAGATAACCTTAAAATAAACTTAAAAGCACCTCTAAAAATTCAGTATTTCTGCATTATTTGTGGACAAATGATGATTATGCCTAGAGATACCCTTGACTGCACAAATATTGCGCCAAATGTAATTTGAAGAAATTAATATCAAATATTTACGCGCGCATCGTGAGTCTTTCTCAGCAAAAAACATCTGTAACTCAATGAGATAGTCGAGTAAAATAGTTATCTAACTTGCAATAAACAGACATAAACCATGCAAAAAAATCAGTCGCCACTAATGTTCCCCTGCAAATTTCCCATAAAAGTAATGGGCTTAGCCGATGATGAATTCAAAACAGCAGTTCTAAAGATCTTCCACAAACATTTTCCACGCTTAAAAAAAGATGCCATCAACTTGCGAGTCAGCAAAGAAAAAAAATATCTATCGATAACGGTAACCATAAAAGCTACCAGCAAAAAACAGCTCGACGCTATCTATCAAGAACTAAGTGATAATCCGGCGGTTTTAATGGCATTATAAATCTTTGCGCACAACAGTATTCGCATTATAATAGCCGTTTTGCATAGGAACTCGAATAAATGCTGGACCTACAATCTATTTCACACCCCATTATCACCTACCTCCACCACCATCCACACAGCGCTGGCATAATCACCTTCTTCATAGCTATGGCAGAAGCATTAGCCATTATCGGCACGATTATCCCAGGCTCAGTGACTATGACCGCTGTTGGCGCCCTTATTGGCTCTGGCGTCATACCTGCAGTTAGCACCGTAATCTGGGCTATCTATGGCGCGATTGTCGGCGACAGTATCAGTTACATTGTTGGCTATTATTATAAAACCCGTATCCATAAAATCTGGCCATTTAACCGTTACCCACACTGGCTTGACAAGGGTGAAGCCTTTTTTGCTCGCCATGGCGGCAAGAGCGTTATCATTGGCCGCTTCTTTGGGCCAGACCGCTCGATGGTGCCATTGATTGCGGGCTCACTCAACATGCGTCCCATTCGCTTTCTTTTAGCTGCAGTTCCATCTGCTGCTGCCTGGGCAATTGCTTACATGATCCCCGGCATCTTAATCGGCGCTATCTCTCTTGAACTACCTCCAGGTATGGCATTCGAATTTATTATTGCTGTCTTGGCGGTAATTTTTGTAATTGTTTTACTCTCGTGGCTTACTCGCCTCGCCTTTCGTAAACTACAATCAACCATCGGTACTAGAACTGCTGACTTCTGGCAACACTGCCAAAAGAAAAAAAGCCTTAACTGGATAATTAGAGCTTTATCTGATCCACGCCATCCAGAAAATCACCGCCAATTAATCCTTTTAGTTTATGCAGTTATTACTGCCAGTTTATTTATCATCTTAATGTTAAATGTTTTTGCGCATGGTTATTTAATTGCGCTCAACAACCCAATTCATTATTTACTCTTAAGTTTCCGCACCAACCTAGGTGACAATATCATGCTATTGATCACCATTTTCGGCTCGAAATATGTAATGATTCCAAGCGCCTGCTTACTATTACTATGGTTTTTGTATAAAAAATATTTGCGCACAGCTACGCACTGGTTGCTAACAATAATTCTTGCTAGTGGATTTGTAGAGCTAATAAAAAAACTACACTACAACCCCCGTCCAGGCTTCTTATTACATGGCCCAACCACCTCATCATTTCCAAGTGGACACACAACGCTAACCGTAACCTTCATAGGCATGTTAGCCGTATTCTTCGCGCAACAGCTGCCAAAAGATACCCGCCGCATCCCATATGTAGTCGCTATCTGGATTGGCTGCTTGGTAGCCCTTTCACGCGTCTATCTTGGCGCTCATTGGCCTACTGACGTTATTGGCGCCACTCTATTAGGGGTCACCATCTGCCTCTTAGTAACCGTTTCATATCGACGCGCCACCTTCCCACCGCTGCCCGTCAAAAGCACTTTAATCATTGTGCTCATAATTTTTCTAATGGTTTGGGCTGCAGATACTGTCATTGCCTTTAAATCACTAAAGACCGGCATGACACCGCACTGGTCAACACACAAGATAGCACACAAAAAATGGCTTAATCGCTCCACACCGATTGTTCCCTTATATCGAAACAATCGCCTAGGACGACCGATTGAAGCCTTTAACTTAGAATGGAATGCGAGTCTTAACAACATAAAGCAGAATCTGGTAAACAGTGGCTGGAAACTACATATTGCGCGAACTTCATTTGCAGGCTTTATGAACAGATTGGCAACAATTTCGACCCATCATCGACTGCCACTGTTAACACAGCTATACCATAATCGCTACCCAGCGCTCTTGCTTACCAAAGACTTAAAACACAATAATCAAGCAGTTATACTGCGACTTTGGCAATCTGATATAACTTTGAAAAACTCGAAATACCCTTTATGGCTAGGGGTAATTAACTATCACCTTGCACCACATAAGTTGCTAACACCGCATAAACACTTTACAATCCACAAACTTTTCTTCGGCGCTACAAAGGAATTAACGTCATATTTGGAAAACTATAGCTGGAAGCAAATAACATATAAATTAGATGCCCAACCTAAGATAATGCAAAACCTGCTTTGGGATGGGAAGATTTTACAAATAGGGGCTGTTGCAAGCCGAATTTAG
>JAGLTR010000114.1 GCA_023135155.1 Gammaproteobacteria bacterium | reverse complement strand
CTACTATAACTGAAATCCATGGTCGCGAAATTTTGGATTCTCGCGGTAATCCAACTGTTGAAGCTGAAGTTACATTGTCATCTGGTGCGAAGGCGATTGCTTGTGTGCCTTCTGGTGCTTCTACTGGCTCACGTGAAGCCTTAGAGTTGCGCGATAAGGATCCTAAAAGATATTTAGGTAAAGGCGTGTTGAAAGCTGTTGAATTCGTTAATGGCCCATTGCGTGATGCTGTTCTAGGCCAAGACGCTAACGAACAAGAAAAAATTGATCAAATCATGATTGATTTAGATGGTACTGATAATAAAGGTAAGTTGGGTGCAAACTCTATTCTTGCTGTTTCTATGGCTGTTGTTAGAGCTGCAGCGATTGATTCTGGCTTGCCACTATACAAATTCATTGGTGGTGATGATGCGCATATCTTACCTGTACCAATGATGAACGTTATTAATGGTGGTTCACACGGTGATAATAATGTTGACGTACAAGAGTTCATGATTGTGCCAGCTGGCGCGCCTACTTTCAGAGAAGCTCTGCGTTATGGCGCGGAAGTTTTTCACACTCTAGCTAAAGTATTAAAGAGACGTGGTCTTAACACCAACGTTGGTGATGAGGGTGGTTTCGCTCCCAACTTAGAATCAAATCATATGGCTATCGATACAATTTTAGAGGCTATTGAAGAGGCTGGTTATGTTGCTGGTAAAGATATCTTCTTGGCTTTAGATGTTGCTAGTTCTGAGTTTTACAAAGATGGTAAATATCATCTTGCTTCTGAAGGTAAAGAGCTAACTTCTGAAGAGTTTGTCGATTACTTAGAGAATTGGGTAAATAAATATCCAGCTCTAATTAGTATCGAAGATGGATTAGCTGAAGATGATTGGGATGGTTGGAAACTACTAACCGAACGTGTTGGTGAGCGTGTACAGATCGTTGGTGATGATTTGTTCGTAACTAACACCAAGATCTTCAAAGATGCTATTGAAAAGGGTATTGCCAACTCAATTCTAATTAAACTTAATCAGATCGGTTCAATAACTGAAACTATTAATTGCATCAAGATGGCGCAGGAGGCTGGTTACACTGCAGTTGTATCACACCGCTCTGGTGAGACTGAAGATACAACTATTGCTGATTTGGCAGTTGCACTAGGCACAGGCCAAATCAAGACTGGCTCTTGTTCACGTACTGATCGTATCGCTAAGTACAACCAGTTGCTCCGCATTGAAGAGCAGTTGGGTGCTAAGGCTAAATACGCTGGTCGTGAGGCATTTGCTCGTTAATCATTTCTTAGTATTTAAGGCCGGCAATTTCGCCGGCCTTTTTTTTGTGGTATCTTTGCCACCATGAAACCGTTATTAGTCCTATTGCTAGTTTTATTTCTTGTTCTCCAATATAAATTTTGGTTTGGTCCAGGTGGATTTTCCGAGACACTACATTTGCGTCATGAGGTAGCTCAACAGCAGAGCAAAGAAGATGTTCTCGAGCAGCGTAACGCAATTTTAGCAGCTGATATTACCTCACTAAAGAAAGGTAAAGGTGCGATTGAAGCACGAGCAAGGACAGAATTGGGAATGATTAAGCGCGGTGAAGTCTTTTATCAAGTCGTTAGTTAATGAATATCAAGATATATATTAGGCGTAGAGACGCCCAACTTGGGCGTCTCATAAGTTGGGAAAAGACGCTCAGGTTGAGCGTCTCTACGCAATACCCCTGATCGAGCATAAAGCGCCACGTAGTCGAACAAAATGAACCAGACGGTTGGCGAATCAAATGTTGCAACCGTGCTGCTCAGGCGTAATAATGCCTGCAGTTGTTTTTAGGGAGTAAATACATGGCGTTTAACTATAAGATAGCAGTGCTAGGGCCGATTCCGCGTGATCATATTACTACTTATCGTGGCGAGGTTATTGAGAAGTTTGGTGGAGTGAATAATCCGGTAATTGCCTTGGCGAAACTATTAGGCGAAGGTTCCACTGTAGTTCCCGTAACGCATGTTCGTAAGCGCGATGAGCAGGCGATAAAAGATATTTTGTCTCCTTATCCAAACATTGATCTTAGTCATATCGATTCCAGTCAAGATCAAGGCGATGTTATTCGTTTAAGATTCATTGATAAAAATCGTCGTTTAGAAAAACAGTCTGGTTTTATGAATCCCATTACCCCTGATGATGTAAAAAATCTCTTGGATTGTGATGCGTTTGTAATTGTGCCAGTTACTGATTTCGAGGTTAGTTTAGAAACATTAAAGTTTATTAAAAACTATAGTAACGCTAAAATAATTTTTGATGCGCATGGTCCTACGAACACGATGACAACATTGGGTGATCGTTTGTTGAAATTTTGGGTCGATCGCGATTCTTGGCTGCCATATATCGATATTTTAAAAATGAATATTGAAGAGGCGAAATGCAGTTGGTTTCGTCGGCGCTATAAACTACCTGATTTGGAAAATGATTATGAGTTCGGACGCGCTGATTTGCCGCCATTTGCTAAGCACTGCATTGATTGCGGGGTGAAAGCGGTTTGCATTACTTTGGATGAGAGTGGTTGCGTTATGTATTTTGGACGTGAGGGCAGAATGCGTGAGAAATTCGTGCCTGCTGTGCCAGTGAAGAATGTTGTTGATACCGCAGGCTGTGGTGATTCTTTTGCAGGCGGGTTAGCCTTTGGGTATTTGTTGCATGATGATTTTGTGAAAGCTGCACAATATGCAAATATTTTAGGTGCGCAACGTACACAAGGTTCAACTTTTGATGTGTTTAAAGATTATAAAACCACCGAAAAGATGTTGCATGATGTTTATGGTGAGGAGGATAAATAATGCCAGTACAACCAGTTGATTATAAAATTGCGCTTTTAGGCCCAGTTCCATATGACCATATCACTATGTGGAATAACGAATTATTAAACCGTTATGGGTGTATTATTTATCCATGTATTGCTTTGTCAAAACTATTCGGGCGCAAAGCGCGCATTACGCCTGTTGCACATGTGCGTAAAAAAGATCAGCAAACAGTTAAAGCCATTATGAAAGGTCATCCTGGTATTGAGTTACTGCATATTAATGCTGATTTAGATCAGGGTGATGTTATGGTATTAAAATTTATTACCAAATATAAGTGCCTAGAAAAACAGTATGGTTTTATGAATCCGATAATGCCTGATGATGTAAAACATTTGTTGGATAGTGATTATTTTATTGTATTGCCAGTTACAGATTATGAGGTCTCTTTAGAAACTTTACAGTTTATTAAGTCATATGGTGAGGCTAAGGTGATTTTTGATGCGCACGGCGCAACAACGGCGATGACATCTCTGGGTGATCGGGTAACGAAATTCTGGGTTGATCGTGATTTATGGTTGCCCTATATCGATGTGTTGACGATGACGCCAGAACAGGCGAAATATAGTTGGTTTGCTAAAGAGTATACGTTAGAAGAGCTGGAAGATAGTGAGGATATGACTGAAAGTGATTTGCAGGTTTTAGCTGAGCACTGTTTTAGTTTTGGTGTTAAGGCTTTGTATATTGCTCTAGCTGAAGAGGGTTGTTTGGTTTTTTATCAAGATGGCGAGAAAACGGTAAAAGAGTATGTGCCTTCGATTAAATTAGATGCGCCAGTTATGGACACCACAGGCAGGGGCGAGTCATTTATGGCTGGATTAACTTATGGCTTAATTGCTTATGATGGTGATTATATTCAGGGCGCACGTTTTGGTAATGTAATTAGTGCGCAGCGTACACGTGGTGTTACCTATGATGTTTTTGATGAGCGTGATGAAATATTGCGTATTGTTGCGGAAAATTACGGAGAGAAATAATGCAATGGTAGTGGTTGCATCACAATTGTATTTTTATGATGGACAGTCGTAACACCGACAAGAGTCTTCATCACACCAAGCTTCACTGTTGTCATGTTTATTAAACGGATCGCAGTGACACAAATTGTCGTATACTTTCTCAAAATCGCTTGGGAAAGTTGCAGTAACAACATCATTTGATTTGTAAGATTCCATAAGCTTGTTCTTTTTTAATTTGAAGTGCACCCCAGGATGCTTGTTAAAAGTTATTTTGAAAACGGGATGGCTGTTGCATGCATATGTGATGGTGTTTGTGGTGCCTGGTCTGATGATTAAGGGTTTATTTTGATCGAGATAATAGATGATCGATGCATTTTTAGTGGGGTTCTTTATCTGTAATTTGCACATATGGATTTTACTGCCAGTTTGTGCAAACATCGTGCAAGAGACAGAGACCAAAAAAAGTGGCAAGAAAAAAAGAACTAACTTTTTCACAGGATATCCTCCTTAATTACTCGAAACGCTTACATGTTACATTTTATGTTATTGGTAGTCAATTTATAATAATGGGGCGCCAAGTTTAGGTGTGGTAGCAGCCAGTAGGGTGGGTGAAATGCATGGTTCAGAGTTAATATAGGTTACTCGCGCGAGCTTTTTTGATTTTATTTTTTTAGTCTAATCTGACGTTAGGTTTTAATATTTTATGTTGCTTGTTGGGTGTTCTTCCATTGTTTCAGTTTTGTAACTATTCAGCGGGTCTAAATTAATTACAAATATTTTAAAATTTTCTTTGACAGTGTTTTGCTGTTTTTTTCTTTCATCACGATGATTTTTCAATCCTGGCTGTTATTAAGGCATGGCTTGCTGTTAGCGTCTTCAGTAAACTATTTTGATTTTTTAATGGCTGGCTATAGCCATTGAATTAAATTCCCTTATATATGATCTAGAGAAGGAAAATTCTGATTTTAAAACATGAGGTATACTAGTCACTATACTAGAGCCTGTCCCAAACCCCCGCTTTTTGGTATGCAAATAATTTTATGATTTTCACCGCCAAAGCTCGGTGTTGCTATTTGAAAATAAAAAAGAATAATCACACTGTAAAGACAAGAAATTGCCGTTTTCAGATGATCGGAATTCTTGGCTGTTTCCCAAAGCTCTTATTTTAAAATTCGATTTTAATTAAGCGTATGCGATTTTCTTTAGTCGTATTTTTTCATCGGACAATGCTTTTCGAGCAATCACCCAAAGATTATGTGTTAATACGCAGCAAGCAACTGTCGTTTGTCTATGAAAAAATCTCGTAACTATTCAGCGAACTTAAATTAATTACAAATATTTTAAGATTTTACTTGACAGTGTTTTGCTGTTTTTTTTCTTTTGTCGCAAAGTTTTTTCAATCCTAGTTATTATCAGAGTACGGCTTGCTATTGACGCCTTCATCAAACTATTTTAGTTTTTTAGCGTCCAGCTATATCCGTTAAATTAAATCCCACTATACGCGCTCTATGAGAGAAACATTCTGATTTTAAAACAGGTGTTATAATAGCTAATAGATTATTATTGGTTATTGAAATGAAGCTAAACAATGTAAACGTTAATGGCGCTATAAAAGAAGTCGAATTTTTATTGGCTAAAGAAAAAAATATGTCACCTGCGCTAAAAGCAGCAATTAAAATCTTAATTATGTTGGTAACCATTCTGGCAAATAGCTTAGGTGTAACTAGCAAAAACAGCAGCAAGCCACCATCAGATGACAAGAATCGCAAGCGTGGCAGTATGAATAAGAAAAGTGATAAGAAGCCAGGCGGTCAAAAAGGTCATGTTGGCACCAAACTCAAAAAGATTGCAGATCCAGATGAAATAGAAGAGCTTGAAATTGATAGACGCACCTTGCCCAAAGGCGAGTATAAGAGAGCTGGCTATGAGTCGAGGCAGATTTTTGATATCAATGTATCTCGCACAGTCACGGAATATAGAGCTGAGATACTAGAGGATCAACATGGCAAAAGGTATGTAGCCAAATTCCCAGAATATGTTAGAGCAGAAGTACAGTATGGCGCTAAAGTAAAAACACAGGCAGTTTATATGTCGCAGTTTCAATTGATACCATATAAACGTATTCAAGATTACTTTGCCGACCAGGTTGGATTGCCGCTAAGCGTGGGTAGTATCTTCAATTTCAACAAGGAGGCTTATAACCTGCTGGAAGGATTTGCACAGATAGCGAAAGAACAGTTATGCCTATCTGATCTAATCAATGCAGACGAAACCGGTATTAACGTAAATAAGAAACGTCTTTGGCTGCACTCTGCCTCTAATCATAACTGGACATACTTTTATCCGCATGAGAAGCGCGGTACAGAGGCAATGGATCAGATAGGGATATTGCCAAATTTTAGTGGTGTATTGTGTCACGATCACTGGAAGCCGTACTATAAATATGAATGCGCTCACGCTTTATGTAATGCGCACCACATAAGAGAATTAACGTGGGCTGAAGAGCAAGATAATCAGCAATGGTCGAAGCTAATGCGTGAATTGCTAGAAAAGATTAATAAAGCGGTTCATGATGCTGGAGGCACCTTAGACAGAATAAGAGTTGAAGATTATCGAAAGCGTTATCGTAAAATCCTTGAGAATGGCGAGCCTGAATGTCCTGCGCCAAAACGTAAAGAGGGGCAAAAAGGAAGGCTGAAAAAATCGAAATCACGCAATTTGCTTGAACGGTTACAAAATTATGAAAATGATACATTGCGATTTATGGAAAATGATTTTGTGCCATTTACGAACAATCTTGGTGAAAACGATTTACGCATGACAAAAGTTCAACAAAAAATCTCTGGTTGTTTCGGGTCAATGGATGGAGCATATATCTTTTGTTTGGTTCGAAGTTATTTGTCAACATGCAGGAAAAACGGTGTTGGCGCTACCGAGGCTTTGAGGCTATTGTTTCAAGGTAAAATGCCTGGTTTTATAAATGACTTGATGTTGGGCGCTGAATAATTACGAATTAATTTGCATCATTCGGCTTTGCCTTATTCTGCGAAGTAGGTGGTGGACTTGTCTTGAGTTGAGGTGGTTATATTGACTGCGTTGACATACTATGCCTGCCTCTTAAGCTCTATTTTGGTGAATATGTTCACCAAAATGGCCCCTAATTGGTGATTATTGACAGGTTTATCTTGAGCTTTCACCAATTAAGGGCTAATATGGTGAATATGTTCACCATATTGGAGTTTTAGCGTGAGTATACCGGATAGTATTGCTTATAAGCGTTTATTGGAGTCTAAGTTACAGAATTGGCTTTTTCGAGGTAAGGTGCTCATCCTTGTTGGAGCACGTCAGGTAGGGAAAACCACATTAGCGAAAAAGTTATTACAGTATAGTGATATATCTGATTCTGTCATCACCTTCAATTGTGATAATCCTTCTGAGCGGGAGCTGCTGCAAAACCGTGATTTTTCATTTCTGGATAAACTGATTGGTAGTAAGAAGTTGGTGTTTATTGATGAAGGGCAGAAGGTTGTAACAATTGGGCAGACATTAAAGTTATTAGCAGATCATTATAAGAATGCTAAGCAGATAATTGTGACTGGCTCGTCTAGTATTAATTTGTTAAGTAGTGTGCAGGAGTCTCTGACTGGTAGAAAGTTGGTTTTCACTTTATATCCACTTGCTATGCAAGAGATATATTCTGATGATCGACTCTTGCTATTAAAAAATCTCCATAATCATTTGATTTATGGTTGTTATCCAGAGGTTGTTACATCATCGGATATAAGTGTTAAAGAGGAGTTGTTGCGCGAGCTTACTTCCAGTTATCTTTTTCAGGATATTTTAGAATTTCAACAGGTGCGTAATCCTGAGATTTTACGTAAGCTGTTAAGTGCTTTAGCATTGCAGATTGGTTCCGAAGTTTCGTATCGTGAGTTAGCAACGCTTGTAGGTATTGATAAAAACACGGTTGAGAGATACATAGATCTTTTAGAAAAGAATTTTGTTTTATTCAGATTGTCCCCATATTATACGAATCAGCGTAAGGTGATTGCTAAATCACAGAAAATATATTTTTATGATCTTGGTATTAGGAACGCCCTGATTAATAATTTTAATCCGCTTGATATGCGCACAGATGTTGGCGCTCTGTGGGAAAATTATATTATTGTCGAGCGTCTAAAAGCTCGGTCATATCATGACATACATGCTAAACAATATTTTTGGCGTAGTTATTCTGGTGCTGAGATTGACCTGGTCGAAGAGCATGCTGGTGAATTGTCGGCTTATGAAGTCAAATGGGGTGCCAACTTTAGGCGTGGTAAGCAACCGATAGATTGGGTGAAGATGCACGGTTCAAACTTAATATACATTACTCGCGAGACTTTTTTTGATTTTATTTTGTTAAAATAATATGGCGTAGAGACGCATTGTATGCGTCTCAAATGTTTTACGCAGATTCTTTTTCGGTTAGAATTTGGATTTTCTGTTCAGCTGTTTTTAATGATGTTTGGCAGGTGCGGATTAGTTTTATGCCTTCTTCAAATTGTTTTAGGGATTGTTCTAGTTCTAGGTCGCCGTTTTCCATTGCGTCAACTATAGCTTCGAGTTTTTCTAGGCTTTTTTCGAAATCTAGGGATTTTTGTTTTGTTGGCATGTTATTTCTCGCTGGCTGATTCTTCAGTGGTGATTATATCATCTGGTAGTTTTATGTGAAACTCGTTGAAATCAAATAAATTTCTATCCATAAGTTGGCTGGGGCGCACTCTTTGTAAGGCGTGTAGGATGTTGCTGGGTATTTTTGGGTTGGTTTTTGCTAGTTCCTGAATCAACGCTGCAACATTCTTGCGCGTGGGATTTTCTTTGTGCTCGCATAGGTTCTCGGTGAATATAGGATGCTCTTGTTGGAGAGAATATTGTTTTATATCTTTTTCTTGGCAATAACATAGAGGGCGAATGACGATATTATCTTTTTCGTTGGTCAAGAGCTTTGGTGGCATAGTGCCAATTTCGCCTTGATAAAATATAGACATTAATAGGCTGGTAATTAAATCATCACGGTGGTGGCCGAGCGCTATTTTATTAAAACCATTTTCTGTTGCGTAGCGATAAATTATGCCGCGACGTAAGCGCGAGCAGAGCATGCAGTAATTACCGTTATGGGTCTTTTTTTTCACGATCGAAAGTGTGTTTTCTTCGTGAATTAAATATGGTATTTGTTCAGTTTCGAGCCAAACGCGCATTTCTGTAGCATCGAATTTTGGTAAGCCTTGATCAAGACAGAAGACTTTTATAGTAAATTTATTATTGGTGCGTTTCTGGAGCGTGTGCAGAATCTGAGTGAGCACGTAAGAGTCTTTGCCGCCAGAGAGGCAGACAAGCACCTTATCACCAGTGGTGATCATCTTATAATCAGCGATGGCCTTACCGGTGTAGTGCAGAAGCTTTTTTTCTAGATTATTGCGCATGATAGTAGGGTAGCTGATTTCATATGGTTATCGCAATGATTGAGTAATATATTAGGCGTAGAGACGCCCAACCTGGGCGTCTTTTTTGGAATTATTAGACGCCCAGGTTGGGCGTCTCTACGAATACCATTAAGAGATAT
>JAGLTR010000113.1 GCA_023135155.1 Gammaproteobacteria bacterium | reverse complement strand
GTTCACGGCGCTGAATAATTACGAAAATTCTTATTAAAAATCATTAACCATCACCTACACTCTTTGTTATCATGCCCGGAAAGGAACAATAGAGGTGATCGCATGAAAAACACGCTATATATAAAAAACGTCCCCTTTAACACTAAAGAGGAAGAGCTCAAGGAACTGTTCGCCAAATATGGCGAAGTTGTTTCAGTAAACATTCCAACCGAACATCGCACTGACCGCCAAAAGGGCTTTGCGTTTATTGAGCTTGCTGACGAAGAATCCGCACAAAAAGCACAAAAAGAACTACATGAACATGAGTTCAATGGCCGACAACTTTGTGTAAATATTGCTGAAGAGCGTACCCGTGGCCGCGGTGGCCGCTGGTAAAGTTAACTATTTAACACACCCGTCATCCTGCACTTACATCTGCCATCCCGTACCCACACCTGTCATCCCGTACTCACACCCGTCATCCCGTACTTGATACGGGATCCAGAAACACACGCAGTGTGTAATACCCTAATTACACTCTGGATTCCGTGGCCAAGCCACGGAATGACGACACCACACAAGCCACGGGATAACATCACACAAGCCACAGAATAACGATATAGAGCTAAATAACATCCATAAACGGTTATAAACATCTAAAGCAAAGTTTTCACAAAAGGAATCGTAAGACGCCGCTGTTTATCCCACGAAACTTTGTCGAGTCGATCTAGGGTTGCAAATAAATTATCCATATCACGCGCACTACGCGTAAGAATAAAAGATGCGGTCTCTTCGGATAGCGTCATACCGCGATTTTTCGCACGCATAATTAACGCGGCAATTTTTTGCTCATCATTTAGAACATGCAATTGAAAAACAACTGCAGAAGTTAAGCGTGACTTTAAATCAGCCAAACTACAATTTAAATCCTGCGGCACCTGATCAGCCGCAAACAGTAATTTACCATCAGCTGCATGTATTTTATTAAATAGATGAAAAATTGCCTCTTCCCACTCTTTATTACCCAAAACTTTTTCAATATCATCCAAACAAACAAGATCAATATTTTCTAAATCCTGCAACATAATTGGCATCAACATGTCATCACTCAACGGCAAATAAATAGCACTCCCACCGCTGGTTGTTACCGCATGACAACAAGCCTGCAATAAATGACTACGCCCAGAACCAACGTGACCAGCCAAAAACACGGCAGAAAAATCTTGTTGTGCACAAAAATTAATTAAATAGGCAACGCTCTCGACATTAAACCCAAGAAAATAATTTTCAAAAGTAGAGGTGTCTCGTAGACGTAAGTTTAACGTCAACTGCTGCGTCATTGCTTAACCCATTGTAATGCCATATCAACATTGGAACTTTTATCTGGCTGCGCCGCCGGTAATAACTTGGCATCTAAAGCAAGAGCTTTTTTCAACCCATCTTGACCACCATCACAAACAATATCCAATTTCAATTTACCTGGAGCTATTGCAACCAAATCCACCTTCCTAACAGCATTTAAACCCTGCAAATATTTAACCACATCAGCATAATCACTAAGTCCAGAAACTCCGGTGACCACTAGCGTTAATTCTTTATTCAATTTACTATCATTTAAAATAGCATAGCGAGTCGATAACTCTCCTGAAACCTTATCCAGCAATTGCGTAATGACCGCATCCTCACTAGCAGCATTAATCTGCCAATTTATTGCATCGCCACCGACTAAGAACAACCAAACACTCTGATAACTGCCATCGACCATTTTATTCATCGTTCCAGATAGAATTGTCTGCACCTTATAACGTTTAGCGGCAGCCATAATCGCCTGCTGCTTCAAACCGGTAAAATCTGGCATCGAGATCGCAGTTAAGTCCTGCATATCAAGAATTGGTAATAGAATCGGCAAGCCTCGGATATCGGCAGCCTGTTGTAATAATTTCGCATCATCACTACCGTCTGCTATAAAATTGTAAGCATCGCCATCATCGCTTTCGGCTATCCAGGTTAAAATCAACGGCCGATTCTCACCTAAAACTGCCTGGTGTGCGCCACTCAGAATTTTCAAAACACTACTACGATCAAACTTTATATTAAGGTATTGATCATCATAACTATAGCTCTGCACGTAGTCGCTCGCGCTCACAAGGCTTTTTTGGATCATAGGTAACGTAGCAATAGCCGCATTACCGCTAACCTTTATTAATACCTGCTGCAAGCCATCAGCTAACGCTTGTTGGCGAGTCATGTCAGAATGATCAGCGACTTGCAGACGTGCTTGATACAGCGAATTCACTCGCACAGCGAGGGCATTTCCACAAATCAAGACAAGAAATAGCGCTAACCCAATAATAAATTTGCAATTTTTCATGGCAAACTCCAATTTAGATGAGTATAATAGCGCTCTCCTGTTTAAAAGTCACTGAGGTTTTACAATGGTTAAGTCTGAACTTATACAAAAAATTGCGAATAAGATCACGACCTTAAGCGACAAAGATGTTGAATTGAGCGTAAATCAGATCATTCATAAGATGACTGACAACTTAAGCTCTGGAAAAAGGATTGAGATTCGAGGTTTTGGTAGCTTTTCACTGCATTATCGCCCACCGCGTAATGCCCACAATCCTAAGACTGGCGAGAAGGTAATTACTATTCCTAAGTACTCACCACATTTCAAACCAGGCAAGGAGCTAAGAGATCGCGTCAACGAGAATCGTGACAAACCGATTCAAGAAGGCGGCTCGACCACAGACGAATAGTCCGTATTTGTTTTCGAATAAAAACCCCGCTCAATGCGGGGTTTTTTATGCGGCATCCAAATTGCCCACCTCGACACCCACACTCAATTCTTTTACCAATCGCCACATCGTAGAGACGCCCAGGTTGGGCGTCTCTACGGATAAGAATCATACTTTCGCACTTAAGCCTCAGGCAAAGTCACACCCTGCTGCCCCTGATACTTCCCACCGCGATCTTTATATGAAGTAACACATGTATCTGCAGACTCAAAAAAGATCATCTGCGCTACACCTTCGTTGGCATAGATCTTCGCCGGCAAATTAGTCGTATTAGAAAACTCCAAAGTAACATGCCCTTCCCACTCGGGCTCCAAAGGCGTCACATTAACAATGATCCCACAACGCGCATAGGTCGATTTTCCCAAGCAAATCGTCAATACATTGCGCGGTATACGAAAATATTCCAACGTGCGCGCTAATGCAAAAGAGTTCGGCGGAATAATACAAACATCAGAATTAACATCAACAAAACTATCGTCAGTAAAATTCTTCGGATCAACAATTGCAGAATTTATATTAGTAAAAATCTTAAACTCAGCAGCGCAACGCACATCATAACCATAACTCGAAACACCATAAGAGATAATTTTCTCATCGCCTGATTTGCGCACCTGCGTCTCAACAAATGGCTCGATCATCCCATGCTCCACCGCCATTTTAGTTATCCACTTATCTGAACATAAACTCATAGCTAACCTCCTCATATTTTACACGCCTTTAAAATACTACAAAGAGTGACAATAAAAAATTACCAGCCCAAATACTGCATAAATAACAAATAAAAAGCGACATAACCCCTTAAGTTTTTAACATTAAAAGCTTCTGGTTTCACTTTTATCACCCTTATCATTATCCTCTAGGGATAACTGGAGTTTTAGACTGCAAACTCACTGAAATCTATTATTTTCACAAAATAATCGCTTTCACTAACTGACACAGCAACTTCTCCTGCATGAATTAGCACCGGCCTATATGATACTCCTTTAACTTTACTCAATGCATCCACTTTCTTTTGCACTTCCTTGACAATTGAAGGCCCAATAATATTCTTAGAAAACTTAATTTCACATATATACAAAGAGCGACTTTTTGTTTGTATCATGTAATCTATCTGGCAATTTTTATGATTCTTTGTACCATGCTGAAAATATGGATTTTCAGATACAACCTCTTCAGCTCTAATGCCTAACAACTTCAACACAGCGCCCCTGTTATTGAGCACCAAGCTTTCAAATTGCAACCCCATAATACTATCCCATCCTGGCAAACTTGAGAGCGCCTTAACTTCAAAGCTATCACGCATGATTTTAGTTCTGAATTTATATATGTATTTAAGGTAGAATCTTACGTAGTTATCACTTACCCTATATTTGCTCAGCTTAGCATCTAAACCCGTATCAAGCTTCCAGGTATAATCTCTTTTAATAAACCCCGCTAATTCAAGCTCACTGAGGTATTCCGAAAACCTTCCAGTTAACTCTGTATTTAATGCTTTGCAAAGCTCTGTTGCCTCCTTAGCACCATCAGATAACGATCGCACTATCTTTTCATACATATTGCTTTTACGCATAAATGAACTATTAAAAATATTATCAAACTCTTTAAATAACAACCCTCCTTTTGTAAAGCACAGATCTTTTATATTGTCCTCAGCACTTCGATGCGGGTTAATTTCTTCCAGATATTTAGGTACTCCACCTGTAACAGATAGGATTTTTAATATTTCGACAGGCGATATATTTACCCCCCAGAATTCTCTACACTCCTTAAGCTGCAATTCTTCCAAGGTCATTACAAAAGATATTCGCCCCACAAACCCAGTGCTACTAAGCATATTCTTCTCAATCCATGAAGAAGCTGAACCACATACTATTAAAAGAAGCTGATTATTTTTTTTAAAATAAAGGTCCCAGGCATTTTTCAGCTTAGGCAAAAAAGTTTGATCGCCATATGCCATCCAGGATATCTCATCAAGAAGCACGACTACTCTACCCTTTTGCACCCTATCAGCTAAGGTGCGGAATAAATCAGACCAATCTTTTGTTACTAAACCACTAAAACCCATCTGACTTGCAAACTCATTTCGTTGGTGTTGAGCTGTTATTCCTGACTCTGGATATAGCCCTTCTAAGCTAAGCAGTTTGATCTTGTGTTTTGCCGCAAACTCCTCTACAAGCCTACTTTTACCAATGCGTCGCCGACCTTTAATTACTAATAAAGAGGCGGTTTTTTTCTTTATAAATTTGCTTAAGATACCCAGATCACGCTTTCTTCCCACAAATTTAGATAACTCCATAACCGCTCCTCTCGTGCAATATAACTTATTTACAGTACCATATTACCGACAAAAGGTGGTACTGTAAATATAAATATTGCGATTTTGCAGTACGAGTCATGTGGTGATGTTTTGGTACTACAAACAATAAAACAAGCATCGCTTCACTCTAAGCTCTGATCATTATGAAATCAAATCTAAAATACCACAAACCACAATAATAAAAAATTACTAGCAACTACTGATCTAAATAACACTCTAACGGCTTACCTCTCAAAAACAGCTCGGCAAGACATTTATTACAGGAGGTACACTTCGACTTCTTACGTTCACCATTTTGCCAACGCTGAATTAAATCCGGTTCGCGCACAAAAGGACGACACATGCCAATACAATCTGTGACGCCATCTTGAATAAGACGCTCCATTAATGCTGGCGAACGCAAACCACCAGTGAGAATAACAGGCTTTGTAATAATTTGTTTTATCTCTTGGCTCCAACTTTTAAAATACGCCTCATCTTCGATTTTATTAATCTGCATATGCATCGGCGTCCCGCTCCAGTCGACATAATTTTGCAGACCTTGACTTATCTCAAGCGCATCATAACCACAGTCAGCAATTATTTTGGCTGCTTTCTTGCCTTCGGCAAATTGTAATCCGCCATCAACCGCATCCTGCACTCCGAGCTTTATTAATATCGGATAATCATCTCCAACTTCAGCTCGAATAGCCTTATATATTTCGCAATGCAAGCGCGTTCTATTTTCTATAGACCCACCCCATTTATCGTCGCGAGTATTGGTAAGCGGCGATAACATCTGGACAAGAAAATTCTGATGCGCAGCATGCACCTGAATAGCATCAGCACCAATTGCTTTAACTAATACCGCAGCCTTGGCATACCTAGCAATGATCTCCATTAACTCAGCCTCCGTAGCCGCATGATGCTTACCATAGCTAACAAATAGCTCCAATGACTTAAAATAAATATGATCTTCTGACAACACTGAAACAGCTATAGCATCTTCATTACCGCTAGATATTCCTTGGAAGATTCCCGGTCCTGATTCAGCAACAAACTGGATAGCAATCTTACCGCCATTCTCATGAACCGCCTTAATTACATCCACCCAGGATTCTATTTTATTAATCCTAGTACCACCTGAAATAATTAACCCTATTTGACCTTACGCAAGTTCTGCAAATCTATTTATTCGCGCTTGATGATCATTTCCGAGATTGTCAGCAGCCGCTGACATAATGCAACGATTCTTAAGTGTCATGTTATTAATCATGAATTCTTGAAATAAGATGGACATATTTTCTCCCTCGCATAATATCTGGCCAGTACTAACCAATCCTCATAAGTTCTCATGATACATCATCATGATATGTCATGAAAAAGAAACTTTCTTTCAGCTGAGGCTCTAGCATTCTCCTAAAGGAATTGTTGCTAGCATTCATCTTCATAAACTTAATAAGGAGATTAGGCTGAAGTTTAAAAGCTGGGAACAACAGACGAAGTTTCTTCATTTATTATTAATTGCCTTGTTCTAGAATTATCGAAAAAGCCCGGATATTTTTCACTGGTAGTGTTGCGCTTGTTTATGATAGGTTCGGGCTCACTATCTTTTATTGAGTCCAGGAAAAGAGCGCACTGCCATGTATCTGATCTCCCTAAGACTTTAACAAATTCTTCACGATTCTCGATGAAACTTAATATATAATCTTTCTCTTCCATGTACTCCAGAAAACAATGAAAACTAAATTGAGTTAATTTATCCAGAACACTAACCTTATCATCTGCATTCTTAGTCAGCTTTGCAAACCATTCGTTAACTTCTAGCGCGTCGAAGATTTCCCCCAAGTGTTCTAAGTTGTGCTCCAATGTTTCAGTGTCGTCACTCAATAATTCACTGCATAGCTGATTCATGAACTCAGCTAATTCATCTACATTCTTGATGCGATCTTCAGGACGTGTATTTAATTTGGTTAGGAAAACGTATCGCTGTAGCACGGTTAATTTACTGAGGACATTAGTCATCTCATCATTACTTCCGATAAGCTGATTAACCCTATCTTTGCCGCCTAATACGTCGATAAAACTCTCCAGAAAGCATGCAGAAATAAGTCTTATGACCTTAGCAAACACATCTTTATTATTTATGAGTTCAACAAGCCTTTCGGTTCCTAGCTTGTCCAAAACAGGGGAACGACTAGGTTCATTCAATTTCTCTAGGACTTCAACCAGAGTCTCCTCACTGCTGATAAGCTCAGGCAATTTTTCGCCTAGCCACTCTAGAACTTTTTTTAAACCGTAAGAATTCAACGCATTCAAGACGCTAACCAAATCTTCCGTAGTATTGATATGCTTAAGGAACCAATCTTTGTTTAGCAAATCTAGAACGACGTACTGATGAGTACAATTCAACAAGACGTAAACCAAATCCTCCGCGCTCTTGATGAGCTCTTCGGTCAATTTTTTCTTGTCTAGCCACCCCTGTACATAGTAATTATCGTTATTGTTACATGCGTTCAAGAATTTAACCAAATCCTTATTATTATTGACACGCTTACGAAACCATAAGTTGCCTATCGGCTCTATGAATTGGTTTAGCTTAGGGTCACTTAATTCTCTTCTGAGTTTAAAGAAATCATCGACGCTCTCGATAATTTTGCTGATCAATTCTTTTTCGCATAGCAACTGCAAAAATTCGGACCGCAGAAAAATTTCCAAAAATTTTAAGACCTTTACCAAATCATCCACACTCTTCATGATGTTACCGATCAATCCTTTTTCGCATAGCAACTTCAAAAAATTGAATCCCTCGAAAGTTTCCAAAAAATTCAAGACAATAATCAAATCATCTACACCCTTGATAAAGTCGCCAATCAAGCCTTTTTCGCATAGCAACTTCAGAAAATCGAACCCATAAGAAGTTCCCAAAAAATTCAAGACA
>JAGLTR010000112.1 GCA_023135155.1 Gammaproteobacteria bacterium | reverse complement strand
CCAAAACTTTGCGAATTCAACGATTTATGCGATCATACCGCCTCTGATAAAAACAAAATAAGGAAATAACATGTTAAGAATTCTTTTATTAGCGCTTAGCTTAGCGTTCTTTGCTCTAGGCCTTACTGGCTGTGCCAGCAACGGCTCATCCTCCGGGTTCTCCATGTTCGGACACCACGACCCAGATGGTGATGGTGATGCCAAAGGCTCGGGTCACTTTCCCGCACACCGCAAAGCCACTGGTCGCAAAGTCTTCATCTTCAATCCCAACCACGGCTCATGGGCAGCATATGATGGCAGCGGCAAACGCGTTAACACCGGCCGCGGTTCTGGCGGTAAAAGTTATTGCCCTGACTTAGGTCGCTCCTGTCGCACCGTTATCGGCACATTCCGCATCAACCGCAAAGGCGATGGTAGTTGCGTCTCGGGCAAATTCCCATTAGAAACCAACGGCGGCGCCCCAATGCCATACTGCATGCACTTTGGCTCCAAAGGTTATGCTCTCCACGGCTCATCACACGTACCAGACTACAATGCAAGCCACGGCTGCATCCGCGTCAGCCCTACAGTTGCTAGATGGCTAAACGGCTTCTTAAATGTAGGCTCCACGATAATCGTACGCCCATACTAATAACCATTCAAAAAACAACAAAGCCGCGTCATCGCGGCTTTGTTTTACAAAAAGATTTTATTTCCTACCAAGCGCCAGACTTTTTAAAATCCTCAACCGCTTTAGCTAATTGATCAGCTACAGCATCAGAGTATTTTGGCTCTTTATTTATACTATCTAATACTTTCTGATATTTGGCATGCATAAATCCGCGCAACTCGTGCTCAAAATTCACAACCTTATTTAGCTCAACATCCACCAAATAGTTCTTTTCAATTAAAAACAGACTAACCGCCATCTCCGCAACACTTAAGGGCGAATATTGCGGCTGCTTTAAAATCTCCACCGCACGCTGACCATGCTCGAGCTGTTGACGTGTCGCCTCATCCAAATCCGAAGCAAACTGCGCAAATGCCTCTAATTCACGATATTGCGCTAAAACTAAACGTAAACCACCACCTAATTTCTTAATAACATTCGTCTGCGCTGCGCCACCTACACGCGAAACTGAAATACCCGCATTAATTGCCGGCCTAATGCCTGCATTAAATAGATCAGTCTCTAAAAATATCTGGCCGTCGGTAATAGAAATTACATTCGTCGGAATAAATGCTGAAACATCTCCCGCTTGTGTCTCAATAATTGGTAGAGCAGTTAACGAACCGGTTTTACCCTTAACTTTTCCTTCAGTAATTTCCTCAATATAATCTGCATTCAATCGCGCCGCACGCTCTAATAAACGCGAGTGCAAATAAAAGATATCACCAGGATAAGCTTCGCGACCCGGTGGCCGACGTAATAAAAGTGAAATCTGACGATAAGCCCAAGCATGCTTCGTTAAATCATCATAAATAATCAGAGCATCTTCACCCTTATCGCGGAAATACTCGCCCATGGTACAACCAGCATAAGGCGCAATATATTGCAACGATGCATCATCCGCCGCACTTGCCGCAACAATAATCGTATGCTTTAACGCATCATGCTCTTCAAGTTTGCGCACAATATTGGCAATCGTCGAAGTTTTTTGGCCAATCGCAACATAAACACATTTAACCCCAGTGTCTTTTTGATTAATAATCGTATCAATTGCAATCGCGGTCTTACCAATCTGCCTGTCCCCAATAATCAACTCACGCTGACCACGCCCAACCGGCACCATCGAATCAATCGCCTTTAAACCAGTCTGTAACGGCACAGAAACACCTTCACGCGAAATAACACCAGGCGCCACTTTCTCAATCGGCGCTGTTCCTTTAGCATTTAAAGCGCCCTTACCATCTTCAGGTTCACCTAAAGCATTAACCACGCGCCCTAACAACTCTTCACCTATAGGCACTTCCAGAATACGACCCGTACATTTTACTGTCTGCCCCTCTTCTAAATGACTGGAAGAACCTAAAACCACAGCTCCTACAGAATCACGCTCCAAGTTAAGCGCCAAGCCATAACTATCCCCTGGAAACTCGATCATCTCCCCAGACATAACATCAGATAAACCATGAATACGTACGATACCGTCTTTCAGACTTACAATGGTTCCTTCAGTGCGCGCCTCAGGAGCGATGCCAAATTTCTCAATCCGTTCTTTAATAAGATCGCTGATTTCAGATGGATTCAATGCCATGGGGGTAGTCCTCCTTAATAATTAGGCGAAGTTTAGCAGAGCCAACTGCAAATGCACAACCTCTTGCTCAACGATGAAATCTGACAATTAACCGCCCCCCCAGAACGTAGAGACGCCCAACCTGGGCGTCTCAATAATTCAAAAAAGACGCCCAGGTTGGGCGTCTCTACAATACACTTAATAAGCCGGCGGTGAAAAAATCCGCTTCATGCTAGTTTGCAATAACCGCCACTGCCGCGTTGCTTGAACCTCATCCTTCTTGGCAAAACCTTTTACTTTAGCGTCCTCACGCCCATAACGAAAAGTAACCACATCAATATCGCTATTTTTAAAAGCGTTAAAGACATCAACTGTGTTACGCGGAGTATTATCAACAAATATTATAGCGCGCAGTTTTACCTGCGTTTTCTTTAATAAAGCCTTTAAAACTTCACCCTTATTAAAACCATTCGTTAACATAATACCATCAGCATAACTCACAAGACGGCGCATCTTTTTATCCTGAATAAAAAATATACCATCAGAAGCATGCTTTAAAGGTAGCGCTTTCGCGGTGAAATACATGTTATTTGCAACTAATTCCCGCTGCGTTACATCATACCATTGCGGATTACGCGCCGATAAAACGATAGCACGAAAATTATCTTTCTGCAGTTTATTAACGATATGCGGGACATCTTTTGAGGTCGGATGCAAATGACCCATTAAAAAGAAAACATTCTGAATATGCATTAATCCCAACATACTATGCGCAACCAGCTGCGAAGATTTAGGATGCTCACGCAATAAACCAACCTGCCACAACCACCAACGCATACTGCCAAAAACCTGATTACTAGTTAACAAAGTATTATCCACATCAAATACTAATAACACATTATTATTGCCGTATTTCTGCCCTAGTTTTTGCGCCATCGCCACCACATCTTTAAAGCTCTTCGTCTCCAACTGCTGCGAAGCGAAAACCATTGCCGGTGAAATCAATAAAACAACGAATAGTAATACGATTTTTTTTATCATGTTATGATCTCCAACTCCATAATATATAACATAAATTCATTATCCCAAATCTTAACGGCAGGTCAAGGGGAAACAAATTAATCCGTACATATCTTAGCGCTATCCATGAGCGTAACAACTCTAGTCTATTCCCAATAATACCACGTCAGATTGTCCGTAATATACATGCTGCGAAGCTGGAGAACAAAATCCCTGCAATTCGTAAAGAAGCAGACTATCGTGATGACTATTTTTTCGACAGTATTCTGCCATGTTTTCCTCAGCTTGTTGAGAGTTAGAATTATTTAATATGTTTAACACAGCTTCAGCTCTTTCACGACCCTGACTCCCATGGCCTTGCACAAAATGACGCAACCAACTGAGGGCATGTTGATCAGATGGATTCACTTTCCCTTGATAGCGCCTCAAAATGACTCTTGCCACAATTATGATACGAGCACTATCACGGTGGCAAAAAGAGATTAGTGCTCTACGCAAACTATCAACAAGAGTGCTTCTGGTATCATGATATGTGTCATAACAGAGCCTAGCTAATGCCACCAAATATTCAGCTTCTTGATCCTTAACGCAGTCCCCCGTTCCTAGCGTTCCTAGCGCTTCAGTGAGCGCTGTTTCTATTACTCCTTTTCTGGCAACACCTGCTAGCCCATGCCCCTTCAATCTAAAAAATAGAACATTAAGCTCTCCGCTTTTGTTTTTTGGGTTAACCACCCCCTCATAATTGCGTAAATTCTCTGCGACTGCATTTCTTAATTCTTCAAATGTTTGAGCCATGATTCATTCCTCTGGAGATTTAAATTACCATGATTAAAGCATAGAATCATTAAAAGATACTTAACAACGCCTTAACATAAGATCAACCTACAACAAAAAGAGGGGGCTCAAAGCCAACAAACAAACAATCTACCTCATATTAGAAATCGATCATAAAAGCAACGCGTTAAGAGCTAACGATGCAGAAATTAACACACAAATACAGTGGAAATTCTTTAACTCTCCAACTAACACTGAATGGTATGATTCTAATGAATTACAAGTATTACTTAGATACTTTTGCAAAGATCATAATATAGACATAATAATTCCATCCACGATATTTTTTCATAAAGAATCAACAACATTAACTCCTAGAGTTTTAGCTAAGTACAATAAAAACCCATTTATCATTCCATTTTTAATTGACAATCCTGAACACAAGGCAGGTGGCATACTAAATCATTGGACCATGCTATATTTTAACCCTAAATCACAAACAGGAATCTATTTTGATTCTTACTATATGAGCCAATGCCCACAATTTATCACTAAACTACTACCACCTACCCACACACATACTAATGAATTGAACAATGGCGAAGATCTTCCCAGCATAAACATTGAACTCATGAACGACCCCATCCAACATGACGCCTATAGCTGTGGACCATGGGCAATTGAATTCGCCCGCATAGTGATAAAACGACCAAATAGGCCGATTGAAGCCCTTAAAACCGAACTACACCAAATCGATATCCTTACCGCAAGAAAGCAACACTCAAGGATCCTTCGAAACTCAATACAGCAAAGAATAAGCATCTTACCAGCTTAATCAAAATATGCTACAATTCAGGCGTATGCCAAAACCAAGCGAACAATTAACACCCCATCCAAAAGAGCCACCTCAAGATTATATACCTTGTGAATATTCATTCGGTTTATCACTACAAAATGGGGAAAAAGTTGTAATACAAGCTTTACACGCTATGAACATGTGCTATCTTCCCGGGGCCAGCAGCGTAAGAAAAGAATCCAAAACTGATGCGATAAAAAGAGCCGCCCTTTTCATCAACTCCTGTTTTGATGTACTAGGATTCCTGCATAAACAATTCACCTGTCCACCATCAAAATACTACGTACAGCTAGAAGCAGTCATTCCTCATATTGTTGACCTCCTGCGACCTGGATCAAAAAAAGATCACTTGCTTCTCGCCAATTTGCTCTACAAGATTGTATTATTATTCCAAAACGCTGCCGATCGAACCAATTATGAAAACCGTGAAGAGCATGACTCAAGCGTAGCAAAAGAAACTCTCGCTAAGGCTGACAGATATAGCTATTACAAAGGCAACGAGCCGTATGAATCAAGACTAGCAAACTTATACACAAAAGCTGCAAGTGAGGCAAAATATGCATTTGCTCGCGAACCATTCCTTGAGTGCGCTGGCCGTTACATAGAAAAACACTCTGCTAAACAACAACCTTGCAACCCAATTATCTGTGGAATCTTTGCCAAAACCAAGCGTGCTGCTTTATACTCACAAGCTGCAAAAACGGGTCCAGGACCTACACTCGAATCCATGTAACCCAATAAAAATACCCACTTCACCATAAAATCATTCAAATAAAGGAGGCTCAAAGCCCCCTTTATACGACAAAAGAACACAAATAAGTTCTTTACTACCCCCCCATCTGCTCTAAATAATACTGCGCAGATTTATCACCCTTCTGCGCAGCTTTTTCAAACCAGTGGCGGGCATTAGGCATATCTTTGGCAACGCCCTTACCGTAGTAATAAAGCTTAGCTAAAGCAACCATAGCGCGCGCAAAACCGCGGTTTGCCGCTTCACTATACCAGGCAAACGCCTTGTCATAGCTCTGCTCTACACCCAAGCCTTGCTCATAAAGCCGGCCCATAAAATATTGCGCATACGTATCGCCTTTATTACCAGCAGCCCCAAACCATTCACTCGCTTTTAAATAGTTTTTCGCTACACCACGGCCATAGTAATATACCAAACCCATATAATATTGCGCCAAGGAATAACCCTGTTTAGCACTCTTTGAAAAGTACTCACGCGCCATATTAAAATCTTTCGGCACACCTTTACCATAATAATAAAGCATCCCCATATAATACTGACCTTCATCACTGTTTTTCTGCGCAGACTTCATAAACCAATCTTTTGCTTTTGGAATACTCTTGTCTACACCACGACCATAATAATAAATACGACCCATATACGCTTCGGCATCAGCATAACCTTGAGCCGCTGACTTCATAAAATAGTAACGCGCACGCGAATAGTCCTTCTCAACACCTCGACCCCAGTAATAAATCAACCCTAAATAATATTGACCAATTTTATTACCAGCTTCTGCAGACTTTTCAAACCAAGTCCGAGCAGTAATAAAATCTTTCTTACCAAGATAACCCCAATAATAAATTCGACCTAAATAAGCCTGCGAATAAGCATCATTTTGCGCAGCGGCTTTCTTCAACCACTTAAATGCCTCTTGGTAATAACGCTTTACACCGTAACCCCAATAATGCATATAACCCAGCCAGGCTTGCGCATCGACATCACCATACCGAGCAGATTTACGAAAATATTCAGCAGCTTTAGCTCGATTGCGCGGCAACACATTACCATAATAACTCATGATACCGAGCATATAGATGCCAACTTGATCTTTCTTACTCGCGGCTTTTTTCGCCCATTGTAAAGCTTGATCATAATCACGCTGCACACCGGCACCATAATAGAAACAGCGTCCGACGTAAGCTTCAGCCGTAACATGACCTTGCTT
>JAGLTR010000111.1 GCA_023135155.1 Gammaproteobacteria bacterium | reverse complement strand
AATCTGGAGTGCGCAGGGGGTTGCACGCACATAGAAAGCTTAAACAAATTGCGGTCTGCGTGCATGGCAGTTGCCGAATTTCCCTGGATGATGGAAAAAATAAAAAAGATATTCTGCTTGATTCCCCCAATAAAGGTTTGTTGATAGAGGGGTTAGTTTGGAGGGAAATGTACGACTTTAGTGCTGACTCTGTATTAATGGTTATCGCTGATGATTATTATAACGAGGAAGATTACATCAGGGATTACGATACATTTTTGAGGGAAGCGAATTGATACACGATCTTGCTGATGTGCAATCGGATAATATTGGTGAAGGCACCAACATTTGGCAGTTCTGTGTGGTACTTGAGAAAGCTTGTATCGGCAGAAACTGTAATATCAATGCGCATTGTTTTATCGAAAACGATGTGGTCATTGGTGACAATGTCACTATTAAAAGTGGAGTGCAGATCTGGGATGGCATCCGTATTGAAGATGACGCATTTGTTGGTCCAAATGTCACCTTTACTAACGACAAGTTTCCTCGCTCAAAGGTTTACCCAAAGAAATATCCAATAACTACGGTTAGTAAAGGTGCATCAATAGGGGGTGGGGCGGTAATTCTACCTGGTATCACCATAGGTGAGTTTGCGATGGTGGGTGCCGGGGCCGTCGTAACTTGCTCTGTGCAGCCAGGCACCATCGTCGTGGGAAATCCTGCGCGGATGGTCGGGAAAGTAGAGGCTGACGATGAAAATTTAAGAGCACTAGAAAATCGTGAAATCAAGTAGTATGGAAGGCGAGTCATTTGTGTTTTGTTACCTCAAAGCAAGTAATTATGTTGAGCATCTTGGCGTAGTCAGCTGGATGTGTGTGGCAATATAAATATGAGAGAGTTGCTGGATAAGTTGTTGCCAAAAGGAAGTGCTCGCCGGTTCTTTGCAGCTTCGATAAGGTCGCATCCTTTTTCAGGTTGGATCTCAATTATTCGATCTCTCTATTGTAACTATGCCCTAACAAAACGCTTATACCCAGTAATGTGTCTTGTTGGTCCAAAGATGCGCTTATCTATAGTTAGGCATGCTGATGCATCTGTGAGATTGCACGGTAAATTGATTGTGCGCCGTTGGGCAGGGGGAGATGGATTAGCTAGAATATCTCTCGGTCAAGGCGCATGTTTTGAAGTTCATGGGGATTTCGAATTAGGTCATGGTGTAAAAATTAGACTTTCACAGAATGCGGGACTTTATATAGGTGGAAAGCAGAATGAGACAGCATCGGGCATTACCTGCAATTCAATGATTATGGTTGAGGATTCGATGCGAATTGGTAAGGACTGCATTATTGCTTGGGATTGCTATCTTACTGATTCTGATTGGCATGATATTTCGTATGATGGGAATAAAATTGAGCGGTCTATACCGGTGGAGATTGGTAACCATGTATGGATTGGTCATGGTTGTTCTGTGTTGAAGGGAGCAGTCATTGGCGCTGGATCAATCGTTGCGTCAAAATCCACCGTAATAAAGGGAAATTACCAAACGCGTGCTTTGCTTGCTGGTAGTCCTGCCAAGCAAATTAAGTCAAATGTAGATTGGAAACGATAATGTCTGTGCCATTTCTTGAATTGTTGCCGGGTTATCAAGAACTCAAGGCGGAAATAGATGAAGCGATAAGTCGAGTATTGTTGGGCGGTGGTTACGTACTTGGCTCTGATGTTGATAAATTTGAGAGACATTTCGCAGACTTTTGTGGTGCTTCGCAGGCTATTGGTGTCGCCAATGGCCTAGATGCCATCCATCTCGCGTTGCGTGCAATGGATATTGGTCCAGGTGATGAAGTGATCGTGCCTTCCAATACCTATATAGCTACGTGGTTGGCAGTCAGTCATTGTGGTGCTCTACCCATTCCGGTGGAACCGGATAATCATACCTATAATCTAGATCCAGACAAAATCGAAGCAGCCATTAACTCAAAAACTAAAGCAATCCTGCCCGTACATTTATATGGTCAGCCTGCTGAACTTGACCCAATAATATCAATTGCTCATAAGCATGGTTTGAGAGTGCTTGAAGATGCTGCACAGGCACATGGTGCAACGTACAAGGATGAACGACTAGGAGGACATGGTGACGCCGTTGCATGGAGTTTTTATCCTGGTAAAAATCTTGGCGCCTTTGGCGATGGCGGTGCTGTTACGACAAATGATCCAGACTTGGCTGAACGCATTAGAGTATTGCGTAATTACGGTTCGGAATCTAAATACGTTAACAAGGTGAAAGGGTTCAATAGCCGGCTTGATACGATTCAGGCAGCCATGTTAGGCGTCAAGCTTAAACACTTGGATGAGTGGAATGAGCGGCGCAAGCTGTTAGCGAAACGATATAATAAGGCTCTGGCAAGTGCAGATTACATACTGTCAGTAGTGCCAGAGTGGGCCGAGCCGGCATGGCATCTCTATGTTATTCGTACTTCCCATCGTAAAGTCTTGCAATGTCATCTTAACAAAGCAGGCATTTGTACTTTAGTACACTACCCCATACCACCGCATCTACAACAAGCCTACGCTGATCTTGGTTACAAGCGCGGTGATTTTCCTATAGCCGAAGAAATGGCTGATGAAGTATTGAGTTTACCCATGGGGCCACATCTATCTACTTCTGACCAGGATAGGGTCATTAAGTCTTTATTAGCTTTCAAGCTGTGAAATCATATCGTCAAATTTTCCGTTCGAGCGCCATTATTGGTGGTAGCTCCGCCATTAACATCGTTATTAGTATTATTAAGGTGAAGGTATTGGCGGTGTTGTTGGGTCCAGCGGGTGTCGGCTTGATGGGGTTCTACCAGAATATCATGAGTATGTCGTCTACTGTTGCTGGGTGCGGGTTAGGCAGTAGTGGAGTACGTCAGATTGCTGCATCAGTAGGAGAGGAGGTAACGCTAGCTATTGTGCGCCGCACGCTTTGGTTGGCAAATATAATGCTCGGCCTCACTGGCATGGCAGTGCTCTGGTTGCTACGCGAGCCCGTTGCCGAATTGGTGTTTGGACATGCTGCCCATGTAAATGATGTCGGTTGGCTTGGACTGGGAGTGTTTTTATCACTTATAGCTGTTTCACAAACTACATTGTTACGTGGGTTGCGCCGCATCGGTGACTTAGCCTGGGTTAACATCATTAGTTCATTCGCCGGTGCCGTTGCAGGAATTTTTGCTGTGTACATTCTAGGTGAAGAGGGTGTTATCTGGTTTGTGCTCACCGCTCCCGCAGCCAGCGTTCTGGCAGCGATGTATTTTGTTTCACGCCTGCCGCGGCCACAAGTACCTCATGACTGGCAGGCCATACAGCAGCAGTGGCAGGCGATGATGAAACTAGGCATACCTTTTATGGGCGCAGCCTTGTTAACGCTTATTACTCAGCTCGTGGCTCGCTCCATTATTTTGCATGAGCTTGGCATTGATGCAAGCGGTTATTTCCAGGCTGCTTGGGCTATCTCTATGACCTATGTTGGCTTTGTGTTGGGCGCAATGGGAGCTGATTATTATCCACGGTTGACCGAATCTATCAAAGATCATCAGCTCTCCCGGAAACTCGTCAACGAACAAACAGAAATGGCATTACTTCTGGCTGGACCCACACTGCTGGCAATGCTGACATTTGCCCCGTGGGTCATTCAACTACTCTACACCGAGAGCTTTACACCAGCATCTGATTTGCTACGTTGGCAGATGTTAGGCGATATCGTGAAAGTAGCAAGTTGGCCAATGGGCTTTATAATTATGGCGCTAGGACGGGGTGGGGTTTTTCTGGGAACACAATTAATTTGGAATGTGGTCTATCTAGGAATAATTGTAGGCTTTGTTAATCAGTGGGGCCTATTGGCTGCCGGGGTTGGATTCTTGGTGGCATATATTGTTCTGTATGGTGTTGTATATGGTATCGCATCACAGCTGATCGACCATGCAACAACGCCACGTAATTTAATATTCATGCTGATGTTGATACTCTTAGGGGGAGCAATTGTATTGCTGACTAATGTATCAACACAATTAACCTATGCGTTCGGCGCTACGGTAACCTTGGTTGTTGGTATGTACAGCCTGCACCGTCTCAACAATTTAATTGATTTACTTGGGTGGCTGCGTAAGCAGTTTGGATGATTAGATATGCAGTCTAGTAAGAATGAAACAGCGAGGAGACATGTGATTGATGATGAGAGCAATCCACTTGTTTCTGTGATTATACCTGCATATAACCATGAGAAATTTATCGAGGAAGCTGTTCGGAGTGTGTGGGAGCAAACATATCCAAATATCGAGTTAATCGTAATCGATGATGGGTCTTCGGATGGCACTGCACATGTTATTGAGAGGTTAAAAGATTCGAGCCCAATCCCAATGAGATATCTTACAAAGGAAAATGAGGGTATCTGCCGAACATTGAATATGGGGATTGCTTTGGCCGATGGAAGCTGGATTGCAATCTTAGCATCAGACGATAAATACAGTCCTGAGTTTGTTCGCAGAAATATGGAAGTAGCTGCTGGATTAGGTTTTCAGAAGGTAGTTCTTCACTGTGACGCCTATATTATGAATACTGGCAGTGTTGTAACGGGGAGAATTAGTGAAATTAGCATTAAGCCTCCTGCAGCTGGAGATGCATTTCTTGATATAGCAAATGGCCGGTGCCGCATAGTTTCATCTACCGTCGTGCTGCCAAAGAGTTTAATGCAAGATATCGGTGGCTATGATGAGAACCTGAAGGCAGAGGATTTTGACATGCATCTCAGGGTTGCGTGTTATTCCGAATATTACTATTTAAATGAGCCACTTTTTTATGCGCGATATTCGCCTGATAGCTTAGGGCGATCTCCTTGGGTTTG
>JAGLTR010000110.1 GCA_023135155.1 Gammaproteobacteria bacterium | reverse complement strand
GGATCCCGTATCAAGTACGGGATGAAATGGAAGCGTAATAATGTTTGCGTAATTAGAATATCAGGAAATCTTTTTCCGATGCCAAACAACCGGTACGGCATAATTTAACTGCACATCGGAAAGAATACGTTCTTCGTGATCTGGATTTGAACAGAGCAGGTTATAGCAATCTTTCTTTTTCGATGTTTGGAGATTACGTAGCTTTATCTCACCATTTTTTATTTTTACAATACAGTCGCAACCAATTGCTTGCGCGATTTCTTCATTAAAATATTTAATCCCAGCCACCACATCGCCAACATTATATATAGGAGTCATAGCATCATCGGAAATTTCGAAAGCAAAAGAGTGTTTATGATTTTTACAGAAAAGCTCAGCTTCGGCATTGATGTTCTGCTGCTCATCGCTATCCTTATCTGCATTGGAGTTATTACGCCAAACCGTTTTAATTTTTTCAGGTAGCGCGCCAGTACCATCGCGCAGCCACTCAATATTTGTGCGAACACCAACCTCTTCATACTCATCAACCAAATACCGCAAGCGGATTGGCGCCGGATTAGCGCGACCATTTTCCCAATCTTTATATGTAATGCGCGAGACACGAGTAAGCTCCGCTAGCTCATTCCGGGTAAGTTTGGTCATTTCACGCAAGTAAGTGATACGCTTGCAGAGGCGGCTATTAGCCAGCTCTAGGCGCTTTGCTTCTCTTTTTATGGCTTCGTCTTGCTGCATTCCTTCGTTTTCCTTGACTCTTTTATGGCGAATATCCTACGTAATTTTGAGATATTTGCCTCTTCAGTTATACCCGCTTATGGTCTACATTATACTCATAGATACGCGATTAGTTAAGTAAAAGAGTTACATTTAATAATAGCATATTGAAAAGAAATTGCTTACTGCCCACTCCCTAATAAGTAGAGGCAACCAGGAGAAAAGAAATGTTAATACTAACAAGAAGGAACGGTGAATCAATAATGATTAATGATGACGTAAAGATTTCTATCTTAGGAATCACGGGTAGACAAATCCGCATCGGCATAAATGCACCGAAAGAGGTGGACGTGCACCGCGAAGAGATCTACCAAAAAATTCAACAGGAAAAAGCCCGCGAGGCGCAGGAGCAAGAAAATGCTAAAGACATTAAATAATAACAGTGGTCGTATGGCGCTCAACTCTAAACATAGCCTTTTATGGTTAGTGTTGGGCGCTAGACCTTATGGTAATAATATGACAAATAAAAATATTTTAACCGAACAAGAATTAAATGAAATATTCTGTGAAAACATGGGATTTTCTGTGGACTATAAATTATGTAAGCGGGCATCCTATGATAATGCTGCACTTGTTGAGCTTGGGTGTATTGCCCAAAAAGCCAACCAATTGAGCTTTGCAAAAACCATTTTCGCACTAGCGCGCCGACGCGGCGCCGAGCAAGCCGACTATTATTTAGCTTTAATCGCGAGGAAAAGGGGAAGGTAATGTATTGGGAAACGGTCCTAAACGAAGTTATAAATCGAAAGATAAACAGTGAATTTCGGTTTACAAATTTTGGCTGTATGGCAACGGTCAATAGAAATAAAAAGGATGGGAAAAAACTATTAAATCGGCGCAAGCCTGAGGGGTTTAAATTGGGAAACAAACATCCAGACGTCAAATTTTCAAGACGCGAAGCAGAGTGTATGGTGAAATTTTTACAGGGAATGACTATGCGCGATACAGCAGAAGCTTTAGAATTATCACCACGCACAGTAGAATTTTATGTAAAGAACATGCGACAAAAAGTTGGCTGTCGTACAAAATCAGAATTAATTAATATTGTTGCCAATAGTGATTTTGTTTTATTGCTTGAAAAGCGGGCGCGAGCTGAACTGCAAGAAGAAGAGTAATTTTGTGAGTTATCGCTTTTAAAGTTAGCTAACCATTTTTTACAAAAACACGGTATTGCGCGAATATTTTATTGGGGGATAATTTCATTATTATCAATATAAATAGGAGTTAGTTATGGCAATGTATATGAAAATAAACGGTATCAAAGGCAGTGTCTCCTCTGGTGGTTATCAAGACTGGATCGAGCTTAATAGTTTAGATTTTAACGCAAAACGTCCTACATCGGCACGCGCTGGACAGGTTAACAATCGCAGCAATACTATTCCGTATTTCTCTGAGGTAAGGCTCGTGAAGAATCTCGATAAAGCTTCTAACCCACTCTTTGACCGTATTTGCGCTGCGAAAATAATTCCCGAAGCGGAAATTCATATTTGTCGCACGGATAAAGAATTAACACCTTATGCAAAATATGTTTTAAATGATGTTTTAGTCTCCGAACATCACACACATGCAGCAGGTAATGGCACACCATTTGAAACACTACAATTAAGCTATACAAAAATTAAACGCACCTACATTGATGTCAACGCGAAAAACCAAGGCAATACACCTTACACATCAGGATATGATTTAGAAACAGCGCAACAGATATAAAAACTATTGGGGGGCTGCTTTGATAAAAACATGGTCGGAATGACTGGATTCGAACCAGCGACCCCTGCTTCCCGAAAGCAGTGCTCTACCAAGCTGAGCTACACTCCGTTATACGTGGAGCAGAGTTTACTTTATGTGCTATGTTGAATCAATGTGTCGTGCGGGACAAAGTGATAGTTTTCACGTGTAGCGCCTAACACTATAAAACGTGCTATTAACCAAACAAAACCTGCTTGCAAAACAAAGCCTATCACCGTCGCAATTAACATTAACAAAAGATAGGTGGGATCTAATAATGCACCATATGAAACAATTAATAACGCTAAGCTAAGCTGGCACAAAAATGAGGTCCAAATGATTCCCCAGCAAAAAGTTTTATATTCGCTAAAATAAAAACAGCGATGATGTATTTTTTGGAATTTTTTATACGCTGCAAATGTCGCAAGCGTTAAAGCACCAACATTTGGCAAAAGAGTGATCGCACTACCATTAATTTGCATTAATCCAAAAGCAACAATTAATCCTAAAAAAGTTACCAGATAAATAAATAAAAAACGCGTCAAAATGGCCCGCAATGAAAATATCTGTCGCATTTGAAACTCCTCACTACTAACTAAGATACAACTATTTTAGTAGCATGAGAAATAGGCGCAATACCGTAATTATTAGTTTTTACGGGTAAGCGCCAATAGGGCCAGATCAGCAAGGCCATCTCTATATATAGATGGCGGCAAAATATCTAAATGCGCTTGCGCTATCTCCACATATTCTTTAGCCAACAACTGCGTTCGTGTAATGGCACCCGCATTTAATATGGTAAGTAATTCATCAGAGAAAACACTCTCATTTAATGTCTGGGTGATATGCTGGCGCAGCTCTATATCAGTAATACTATCTAAAGCCAGTAAGATTGGCAGAGTAATCTTCCCCTCAACAATATCAGCAGCAATATCCAAAAGGTCGTCAGCCAACTGAAAGGCAATACCAAAATTAAGACCATATAAGCGTAAGGCCTCACTCTCACTTACTGTCACATCGCTGATTGCTGCCGCAAGCTCTGCTGCAACTGCAAATAACGTCGCTGTTTTACCGGTAACGATATCCAAGTATTGCTCACGGGTAAGGGTAAAATCGCCGTTATGTTGCAACTCATCTGTTGCAGCAGCCAAAATTTGCTCAACGCCAGAGGCAAGTATACGCATAGCATCTTTATCACCGGCTTGCAGTAGATCACAAAAGCTCTGTGTTAGCAGATAATCACCAGCCAGAATTGCTACCTTATTACCCCAGACTACATTTGCTGCCTCAACATTACGCCGCTCTTTAGCTTCATCAATTACATCATCATGCAAAAGAGATGCGGTATGAATCCGCTCCACTATAGTTGCTAAGCGCACAGCTGCTCCATTTTCGGCGCCACATGCGCGGGCAACCAGCAGTAACAATAGGGCTCGCATCTGTTTGCCGCCGCCACCAAGATGAGCATTAACCTCATCAAACACTGGGTGCGCACCAGTAGCAACAAGCAAAGCAGCCTTGACCGTAGCTAAATCACCAGCAACTAACTCTCTTATTTGGGTGAACTCTAACATGCCAGGCATGCTACCATGAGTTTCTGAGCTATTAATAGCGGAAAATATCCTTGCCCTTGCTATAGTTTTTGTCTACAATGCGCGGTCCTATCAGCCTGGAGAGAATCATGTACGCGGTTATAGTAAGTGGTGGCAAGCAATATAGAGTTACAGAAGGTGAAACCATAAAAGTATCAAAGCTTGAAGGCGAGCCTGGAAGCCTAGTTACGTTTGATGAAGTATTGTTAACAGCCAACGATGAAGACATAAAAATCGGGACCCCTGTTGTAGAGGGTGTAAAAGTTGCTGGCGAGATTGTTAACCACGGAAGAGGCAAAAAGATCGAGATCATTAAGTTCAAACGCCGCAAACATCACATTAAACATCAAGGTCATCGACAAGATTTTACAGCTGTGAAAATTACCAGCCTAACTGGTCAGCCTAAAGAAGCAGCGGTAAAAGAAGAAGCTGTAAAGAGTAACGAGGAATAAGAAATGGCACATAAGAAAGCGGGCGGTAGCTCAAGAAACGGTCGTGATTCCGAATCCAAACGCTTAGGCGTTAAGCGCTTCGGCGGCCAAAAAGTTAAAGCAGGCAGCATCATTGTTCGCCAACGCGGCACTAAAATGCGCGCAGGCATGAATGTTGGTGTTGGTCGTGATCACACTCTATTTGCTCTAGTTGATGGTGTTGTTGCATTTAAGACCAAAGGTCTAAAGCAACAAAAACACGTCAGCATTGAGACTGTAGCTACAGAGTAAAAAAAATTATCTGCTATAATTAGAAACCCACAGTTATTGTGGGTTTTTTATATGGGACTAAAAAAATGAAGTTCGTTGATGAAGCATATATACGCATCGAAGCAGGCAAGGGTGGCAATGGCGCCTTGAGTTTTCGCCGTGAAAAGTACATTCCACGTGGCGGCCCTGATGGTGGCGACGGTGGTGATGGCGGTAGCGTCTATCTTGTTGCTAATGAAAACATCAACACTCTCGTTGATTTCAAACATACCAAAGCCTATCGCGCTGAACATGGCCAAAACGGCATGGGGAAACAACGCACTGGTAAGGGTGGCGATAGCCTTTATGTCCAGGTCCCACGCGGCACCATGGTCTATGAAGCAGACACTGGTGAGCTAATGGGAGATCTGATAACAGACAAGCAAGAGCTCTTAGTCGGAAAAGGTGGTTTTCATGGCATGGGTAATATTCGTTTTAAGACGAGTACCAACCGTGCACCACGCCACACAACGAATGGCACCCCCGGTGAAATACATAAATTACACCTAGAGCTGAAAGTTCTGGCTGATGTTGGCTTGCTTGGTATGCCAAATGCTGGCAAATCAACCTTTATTCGCGCTGTCTCATCGGCACGCCCTAAAGTTGCTGATTATCCATTCACAACACTACACCCTAACCTTGGTGTGGTTAGCATCGAAGAGCATCGTAGTTTCGTCGTTGCTGATATTCCTGGCCTCATTGAAGGGGCGGCTGAAGGTGCTGGACTTGGGATTCAATTCTTAAAGCATCTCTCGCGCACCGGAATCCTTCTCCACTTTATCGATATCGCTCCTGCTGATGAGAGCAACCCTATTGCTACAGCAGAGGCTATCATCAAAGAGTTAGAAAAATTTGGCGCAGAGGTTGCCGATAAAGAGCGCTGGCTTGTCTTGAATAAAGTAGATCTACTATTAGAAGAAGAAGTCGATGCGATCGCGAAGAAAATAGTGAAGAAGCTAAAATACAAAGGGCCAATATTTAAAATATCAGCCCTTAATAAAATTGGCACACGCGAGTTGTGCTACAAGTTAATGGAAAAAATTAACCCTACAGCGCTTTAATATGCTTAGTGAAACGACTCTTATGACGCGCCACTTTGTTCTTATCCATTAAGCCTTTGTTTACCATTCTATCCAATACAGGAGCTGTTTCTTTATATGCAGCTTCAGCTTCGGCTTTTTTACCGCCTTCAATAGCAGCAACAACTTTTTTCATATAGGTACGACACATAGACTTCAAACTAGCGTTGTGTAGACGATGACGCTCGTTTTGGCGTACTCTTTTTCTTGCTTGTGATGTATTTGCCACTTTCTCTTCTCCGATAACTATAAAATTAAGGCGCGTAACTATGCATGTTTCTGGCCCTGGTGTCAATATGTTAGAAGGCTGGCGCCAGGGCCACCTCATTAAAAACTAGCCATCAATACGTTATCCAAAAAACCATTGTCCCAGCCAGCCAGCTTTCTCATGGCTTTTAAGCTAACTCTAGGCTTATTTCTTTTAATTATTTGCAATAAATTCAACGCAGTTTTTTTGACGATGGCTATATTTCTAGGCGCATTACCTCTACGAATGCGACACTGGTCATCATTGAAAGAAACATCCAAGACCCAGTGTAGCTTGTTTTCAACCCCCCAATGTTGGCGAACCGCATTCAATAGTTTGTCGGCTGGAGCCCGCAGACTACTTATATAGTAGCGCGTTTCTTTTGCCTCTTCACCCTTGATTTCACGCTTACTTTTAATCTCAACTAAACTGCTAAGTTTGTTCCATCTTGGATGGCGCTCCTTAAGCCAAGCAATATCTTCCGTTGCAGTACATTGACGTGTTTCAATACGACCATGCCCTTTATCATATTCACTTGCTACAGAAAAAACTGCACCCCTTGGTTTATTTTCGAAAAATAAACGCACATCTTCATTTAGCCTACCCTGTTTACCCTTCAATCCGATTAAATAATCAGCATCCTTATCAATAATCTTTTCAACAATACTTACCTGGCATCCCATAGCATCAATGGTCACAATTGAGCCTGCTATATCCAACAAGTCTAAAAGCTCTGGGATTGCTGTTATTTCATTACTTTTATCCGCTGTCTTTAA
>JAGLTR010000011.1 GCA_023135155.1 Gammaproteobacteria bacterium | reverse complement strand
TTTAAAAAGACGCCCAGGTTGGGCGTCTCTACAGTTTATAAGCAATACAGTTGCGCTACGTTAATTACCATGGTTCAAACTTTAAGTCGTAAGTGCTGGTGCAATTCCCTTTTCGCTATCATAGTCTTCGTCTGCAATTTCAGAGGCGACAGATGAGTGACAGTGGCTATCTAGTGCGCCAGCAGAGTTTTTTGCTTGCTGCTCTACACTGCTTACCTCACTCATTTTGTCAGATATTTCTTCTACTGAGTTTGCTAATGAAGCAGAAGCAATAGCTGCATCACCAATTAATATGGTTGCAACCTTTGCAGTCGTGGCTATCTTTGCTGCGATACCGATAGCAGCAATTGGTAGCGCTATTTTAGCAGTCAAGACACCAACAGCAGCTAAACCGAGCAATGTAGCACCAACTTTTACCGGATGTTTGCGCGCGTTTGCTAGAACAACTCGAGGATTTTTAACACCAAAAGTCCAAGCCTTCATAACGCGTCGACTCCAAGGCATCGCATCAAAACATAATTGCTGTTTTAACTCTGTTGCACTAGTCAAACGCTCATGTAATTCATGCTGCACCGTCTGCTCTTGCTGCAATTTTGCGCGCAACTCTGTAATAGCTGGTACTAAATTCCCTTTTACATCATTACATTTTTGTTCAAAAGGTAGCGCTTTAACTGCGCCAATAGTTTCTAAATGTGTATTTAGTGCATCAATACGCTCATTAAGCACATTAATATTATGTTCGCAAAGCACCATATCAGCACTTAAAGCAGAAAACAGCTCCCTAGCATTATGCGCAGATTTCATGTTTTTAATAAGTTGGATCGCAGCATCAACTTTTACTGGTGCGAAATTAACGCTGTCTAAATTTAATCTTTGCTTTAACACCTCATTAGCAGCAGTTACTTGATGGGCAATTGCAATATACGCATCTGCCTCTCTTGCTAACTGATCAAGTTTACTCATAGTTAAAGCTACTGCAGAGATCTTTGGTTCAGCTGCATACTTACTATCAACATTAAATAACGAATAAACACCTTCTATTGTCTGCATATTTTGCGGCTCAAAGCCATCTTGCGCATCAACATAATAACTACGTAACGCTCGTACTGCTGCAACCAATTCAGCATTAACAATATCATGCCCACCCAAAATATGTTCCATCAATGCCACCAACTGTGGAACTGTATGCGCATTTTCTTTACGACATAATCTGCCATGTTCAGATGCAAGAACTTGCAGCTGCTTATATGTTTCGTAATTTGAATCATCGCTGGTTTTTAAGTGTGTCTGCACCTCGGATATTTTCTGCGAGAACTCTGCATCAGCCACACCAGCATTACTCAAAGTATCTAGATATCTATTTACACTTTTTTGAAATAAACTCTTATTTTTAACATTCCCATAAACAGTATTTAATTCTTTTTCTACTGTCTCTTGCGCGCGTCCCCAGGCGGTATAACTTCTTGCATCCGCATAACCACCAAGACTTAGAATAAGATTAGCAATACGCTCTGCTTTTTCCGCATCATCAGGAGCGATACTTTCTACGCAGTAAAACAGTCGCTCTTGTATTTCTGCAATAATGCCTGTGTTTAACCCCATCCAACATATAGCCAACTCAGCACTATCCGTCATACGAGCACGCAAATCATATAAATTACCAAATTGGGCCTGCTCAGCACTAATAGCCGTTTTAATAGCAACCAACTCGTCAGTTGAATTAGCAGCTAGCATCGGATCGCGAAACTTATCAAGATTAAGCTTTTCAGCAGAAACATGATGTTTATCAGCCTCAGCCTGTAAACGACTAAATTGCGGCATGAAATAATCATTGACGACACCGAGATGACGCACATAATTATTACGCAACATTTGCTCATAACCATTCGTCTCAGCATGCCTTAATTGCAATCTAAAGCTTTTATCACTTGTCGCGAATATTTTACGCAACATATTTGCGCCTGGCTTACCATCTTTATGTTTAGCAGCCCAGCCACTTATTTCTCGACTCTGCTTTAGCAGTTTTTTAAAACGATTACTATTTAGTTGCGCCAAATCAGAGCGCACCTGTTGCAACGCAAAATTAACCTTTACCAAAACCTCTTTATTATCCTGTACCTGCTCCTGGTGAGCTAACAACTCGCGCTCTAGCTGCATTAAATTAGATTTATTTAAAGCCAAATCACCGAGCGATTTAAACCAAGGATTCTCATAAGCAACAATACCGCCACAAGCATTAACTACCTGTGGTAATTTAATATTCGATCTCGTAAGTTCGTTAACTAATTTATTTACACGCTTCTTACTAGTTGCTTGATGTATTAGTTTCTCATATAACGCAAACTGCGAACCATATCTGCCGAAGGCAAAACCAGCAACTTCTTGCGCAATTTTGTCGACTTCGGCAAACACAGCGTCGTCCACATTTACTGTGGCTTGTTGAGTAACCGGGTGTGTAGTCGGAGGCTTATTAAATTCTTCTTGCGCTTGTAAGGCAACTTCTATTTTCTGTAAACGAATCTCATGAAAAACGACTTCGCTGGTGAAATCTGAAATACCACAATAATCGGTAATATCAACATTTCCACCACGGGCGCTATATTCACGAACCTTTACTGGATCATCATGCGGACAAATAATTTTTTCCCAACGCGTTGCAAGCTCCTGCATAATAGCTGCATGCTCTTTATTTGAAACAACGTTGCTATTTGATAACTTAGTGACAACATTGCCGATATGATCAACAAGCGACTGCAAGATCTCTAAATCTTCTTGCATAGTAGTAAGCAACACATGCTGACCAGCAAAATGTTTTTGTACACGCGCATACTCTTGAGCTCCCGCAACGCTTTTCACACGCTCGATAAGCTTATCGTTCTGTGGTTTATAAGCAGCTCTAATATCAATTGCCAAAGCAGGATCAAATTCAATAAACTGATGTAAATTATGAATTATAGCTAAACGCAACTCTTCAGCTTCGCACATAAGCTGCTGTAACTGACTAATTGATTCTCTAACTGTTATATTACCCATACTACCTTCCTCAACATATGACGACACATACCTTGAGTGTAGGATCTGAACCTTAAGAAAGCCTTAAATGAGATCAAGCAACCAGGAGATTATTTGCCCTGCAATCAAGTGGTTACGCAAACAGAGCGAACTAAATTATGATGATTCAACAGAAATTAACGAATTATTCTAACAACAACACCTGAAGAAACTTGTTTCCAAATTTTATCAGCAGTTAGGACTTCAAGCCCTTCTTGCTGCGCTAATGCCAAACAAGCTCGGTCACCTAGAGATAAACCAAAATCCTTAGTAATCCGACGCATCTTCGCTGCCACATGAGCCTGGTCACGATCGAATGGCACAACATTATTCACAAGACTATTTACCATCAAACAGGCTTCATCATCTGGCATCCCAACTTTTATCAATACCGCTACAACTTCCGATAAATTAACTGCCGACATAACAGCTCCAGGCAAAGCATCAAGCACCATATCCGAACCCGGCTCATCGTTAATCAAAGCCAATAATGCAGATGCATCCAATACCATTTTACTCATGCTCAACCTCATCTCGACGCTCTTGTAACAACTCATCTACCAATGATTTGTCGGATTTGTTATATCTCTTTACTTGCTGCTGTGCCTTACAAACAACCTGACGCAAACTCAGTAGCCGCGCTTCATGCGCATCTACATAAATCACTATCTTTTCACCAGGCTCCAATGCCAACGCTTGTCGACACTTAGCAGGCAAGACAATACGACCATCCTGACCCATTTTTGTCATACATTCCATCATCTGACACCTCCACTATTATCTGTCATGTTTTTATAATATGTCAGATTTCCATAACAAATGCAACAGACAAGCCCCTCGAATACCCTAATTATTACATTTGCTGTATACTCGCCAACCAAATTATTATAGATAGAGAACATGCAGCAACAGCAACAAAAAACCTACACTCTCCTGCCTTGGCTCATGTGGGTTATGGCCGCTCTCTTCTACTGCTATGAATTCTTCTTACAGGTCTCACCAAGCGTAATGGTGAATGACCTGATGAATGCCTTCTCAGTTAACGCTGTTGCAATCGGTGTTCTAGCTTCGCTTTATTTCTACGCCTATGCCGCCATGCAGATTCCAGCTGGGGTTATGCTGGACCACTTTGGGACACGTCGCCTGCTTACAGCTGCTGTAGCCACTTGTGCGTTAGGCACGCTCCTTTTTGGCTTAACACCGTTTTTCTTTATTACTGCATTAGGTCGCCTACTTATCGGCCTTGGCTCAGCTTTTGCGGCTATCGGCTGTATGCACACTGCCGCAACCTGGCTTCCCAAAAACCGCTTTTCTATGCTGACCGGCCTAATGGTAACTATTGGCATGGTTGGCGCTATAAACGGCCAAGCACCGCTAGCGCTTGTCGTTAAGCATCTGAACTGGCGTCACACTATGTTCGTGCTAAGCGCCATAGGCCTTGGGGTTGCAATCTTAATGTGGGTCATCATCCGTGACCGTCGCCCAATACATAGCCATGCGGAACTTGAAAGCGCCGAACGTAAGCTGTTAGCTGGTCTAAAACACGTCATTAAAAATCCTCAAACCTGGCTCTGCTCAACTCATGCAGGCCTGATGTTCGCCCCCACACTCGTTTTCGGTTCGCTCTGGGGCGTACCATTCATCCAAACAAAACTTGGTATAAATACAACTGCCGCAGCTACCATCGTCTCCATACTTTATTTCGGCTGGATAATTGGTGCGCCTGTGACCGGCTGGTTTTCTGATCACTTTAAGCGACGCAAGCTATTTATGAATATCGGCAGCGTTGGTGCCCTACTAGCCCTCATACTTGTAATCTATGGCCCAGCTCTACCTGGACTCGCGATCGGCACACTGTTATTTTTCTTTGGGCTATTTTCCAGCAGCCTCATCCTCGGCTTCTCAATTGTACGAGAAATAAATCCGCCTGAAGATACAGGTGCTGCTATCGGTTTTATGAATTGCATTAATATGCTGGGCGGTGCGTTTATTCCACCGCTAATTGGCGTCATTTTAGACCTAACTTCCCATAACAAAATTATGCTCGCACATCATCACTACCCCATTACAAGCTTTAAATTCAGCTTAGTCGTGCTACCATTATGTATGCTAATAGCCTCCTTAACGCTATTTTTCATTAAAGAAACAAACGCCTGTGACAACACCAGCAATAATTAAAACGAGAATGCCATGAAAAAGAAACTTTACATTAAAACGTATGGCTGCCAAATGAACGAATATGATTCATCACGCATCGCTGATACCATGCGCGTTAATCAAGATATGGAGATTACTGCAAGCCCTGATGAAGCCGATTTAATTATTCTAAATACCTGCTCTATTCGTGAAAAAGCCCAAGAGAAAGTTTTTTCTGACCTTGGACGTTTTAAGTTTATTAAAGAACGTAATCCAAAATTAATTATTGGAGTTGGTGGCTGTGTTGCCAGCCAAGAGGGCACCAATGTAATGAAGCGTGCACCTTATGTAAGCTTTGTATTCGGACCTCAAACACTACATCGCGTTCCAGAGATGTACACGCAAGCAGTCGAACAAAAAAGAAAAACAATTGATATTAGTTTTCCATTAATTGAAAAGTTCGACATGTTGCCTGAACCTAAAGTCGACGGTCCAACTGCTTTTGTCGCAATCATGGAAGGCTGTAATAAATACTGCAGTTACTGCATTGTTCCCTACACTCGCGGGAAAGAAATTAGCCGCCCATTTGACGACGTTATCAATGAGTGCAAAATACTTACAAAACAAGGGGTCAAAGAGATCACCTTCCTTGGACAGAATGTAAATGATTACCAAGATAACGATAATAAAACTTTAGCGGAGCTAATTAGCACCACGGCAAAAATCCCCGGCATTGAGCGCTTGCGCTTTACGACCTCATACCCATCATCTCTATCAGATGAGCTGATAAACACTTATGCTAAAGAACCAAAGCTAGCCAATCATCTACATCTACCGGTGCAGAGCGGTTCAGATAAAATTCTAAATACGATGCGTCGTCGCTACACTGCAGAAGAGTATAAAACTGTAATTAGCAAATTACGCGCAGTTCGACCTGATATTAGTATTGGCTCAGATTTTATTGTCGGCTTTCCAGGCGAAACCGAACAAGATTTCCAAGCGACTATGCAATTAATAAAAGATATTAATTTTGACTCATCTTTTAGTTTTGTTTATAGCCCTAGACCCGGAACACTTGCTAAAAAACTACCCGACACAACACCTATCGCTGAAAAGAAACATCGACTTGCGCAATTACAACAGCGCTTAAATCTACAGACACAAAATTACAGCGAAAAAATGGTAGGCACTACACAAAAAATATTAGTCACAGGATCATCTAAAAAAGGTCAGGATCAATTAATGGGCCGCACTGAAAATAATCGCGTTGTTAATTTCACTGGTAACTCGGATTTAATTGGCGATATGATTGACGTGAAAATAACCGAAGCTCTGCCTAATTGCTTGCTCGGAGAGAAAACGTAGAGACGCCCAACCTGGGCGTCTCCATAATACAAAAAAATAATACCGCAAAAAAAAGACGCCCAAGTTGGGCGTCTCTACGGTTAATTTAAAACCAATTAATATTAATAAGCAGAATTAGGCTGCAAAGCTGGTGGCTTGCGAATGCCAAATGCATTATTAAATGTTTGATTAGCAGAGTAATCGTACCAGTGCATTCTACCAAAAGTAACTGGTGTACCAATCATTTCACCATTCACACGAATCGTCGCGGTGGTAAACCAAACAATTTTACGACCCATTGATGAATTCCAACCTTGTGGTGGTGAAGTGCGATAAAAATTACCCATATTGTCTTGAATTAATGTATGGCCATCAGGTAACAACGCAACAATAAAACCTGCAGTAGCATTCCCTTTAGGCATACCCCGGCCAACCATATAAATTTTTCCCGGAATATAAGTCAATTGTGTTCCACTCATAAGCCCCTTTGAAAGATCAGGCTTCTTTGCAATCAAGGTAGGAGCTGCGTAACCAGCCGTAACTAGCATCAACCCACCTATCACTACAGCCACAGCAGCAAATAATCTTTTCATTCCGTTACCTCCTAATTAATCAGTTAGAGATTGTATCATCAAAAAGAAAGCACTTGAAGCATAAGACTCTTCCAATGCAAGATGAGCCTGAAGGATGGCCTTGTTTCTAACACAAGATGAGCCTGAAAAGGCAAGAATCGAAGGCTGACTAAGGACTGGCATCTGTTCATTATAGCGAGATGAATACTATGATGAATATTGATGCGATCAACGCTATCGAGCATGTAGAGTTATTTTTACAAGGCACGAGCCAAGCGTACTTTCAACTTCTGTCAAAGCAGGAGAGTTACAAATGGCTAGGGAGAACGCTTAACAACTTTAGCTATGGTAGGCGAAGCAAGCGAGAGAAAGGCCTGCTGCGTGCATATATGGGCAAGGTTACGGGATATTCGCGCTCGCAGTTAATGCGACTTATTGCCAGACATCGTAAGCATGGGAAAGTATTTTGTTGCAACTATGTGCGAAACAAATTTAGTTCCAAGTATACGCACGAAGACGTTTTGTTATTGGCAGAAACAGATAAATTGCATGATACGTTAAGTGGTCCAGCAACCAAAAAGATATTTGCTAGAGCATATGCTGTATTTGGTCAAGAGGAATATAAGCGTTTAGCTGATATTTCAGTAGCTCATATTTATAATTTGCGCAAATCACAAACATACGTAAAAAGACGCCGCAACTTCACCAAGACAAAGCGCATAGTAGCAACGATTGGCGAACGCCGAAAACCGGACCCAAAAGGTAAGCCTGGATTCATTAGAATTGATACGGTACACCAAGGTGATTTAGACAAACAAAAAGGAGTTTATCATATTAATGCTGTTGATGAGGTTACACAGTTTGAGGTAGTGCTTAGTGTTGGGAAAATCAGCGAGTTTTATTTAATACCCATTTTAGAGCTGTTATTGGAAACTTTTCCGCTTAAGATTATTAATTTTCACTCGGACAACGGGTCCGAATATATCAACAAAACAGTAGCAAAATTGCTTAATAAGTTATTAATTGAATTTACCAAATCAAGATCGAGACGTACAAACGATAACGCTTTAGTCGAAGGTAAGAACGCAGCAATAGTGCGCAAACATTTAGGATATGGGTATATTGCCCAAAAATGGGCTGATGAAATCAACAAATTCAACGAGGAACATTTAAACCCATATATAAATTATCATCGACCATGTTTCTACCCGAAAACGGAAGAAGACCATAAGGGAAAAATAAGGAAAAAATACTTATACAAAGACATGATGATACCGTATGAAAAGTTAAAATCATTGCCTGATGCGAGTAAATATCTTAAAGCTAATATTAGTTTTGAAGAGCTGGATATGCTTGCTTACGGCATGAGCGATAATGAAGCGGCAAGTCGAATGCAAGAGGCGAGAAAGAAATTATTTTCAAAAATACTTCAAACAACGCCGACCGAAACATCATAGCCACACCCCACGGAACTTGTGCATTGTTGTGCATAACATCCCTGTTATACACGAACACTACACAAGTTCTCGCGACAAAGACGCCAGACTGTGAATAACTTGCTAAACCAGTCCATCCTGTCCTGGTTTTTAACGCAAGTTGTTCACAGTCTGGCTTAATAACAAATTATTGTTTATTATTCCTATTGATTGACGCCTTGGCGCTGCGCGCCTCGTCGTCAGATCGGGGATTTTGACAACAACGAACAGATGCCTGCTTCTCTCTAGTTCAGGCTCATTATTGGATTGGAATATACTGCATAGAGCCTGTTTAAAATTCGCTAGGCTGAACCAGAATGTGTGACTTCTCAAGCATCGTAGCGCAGTATATAAATGTAATACACGAGCAACGAAGCACAGAAAAGACACGCATTATGGTCAGCTTAGTAGAATTTCAGCTAGCCCTTACTGCACTAAAGTTGCAGTACTTACCAGATGCACCATATTTTGACGTTGTTCCTCTGTAAGACGCTTGCGCTTATTGGCGTAAGCGATCGCGCTAATGCTATTAGCACTGCGCATGATCTTCCCAACTACAAACTGATTTGCCATCTTGCCACACTCATGCATCGCATACTGATACATTAGGGAGTTATGGTTATGATGCAAAACACGAATATCACGACCAGCATAACACTGCTCGTTATAGTCAGGCTTAATAATCTGACTATAGTATTTACCAACCGTCATCTTTGGAGCAACGCTGGTATGCGTAATAGCTATCCTCTCACTCCAGCGATACTTCGATTCATCTTGTGGGATAAAGGTATCAATCTGCACGCCGGCCGCATTAACCGTCTGTGAAAATTTCCAATAACCACTTAGATTATTAAACAGAACAGAAGTATTGATATTACTCCTTGAAACCGCCTTTTGAGTCGTACCAAAGAGCCCACCAAATTGCGAAGTTGAACAAGCCGCCAAACCAGCTCCAAGCCCAAGAATCAATAACAGACGCCAAATTCTCATGGTCATATCCTCCTAATAAACATGCGGTGCATACTAATATTATTTGCTATGAAAGCCCAGTAAAATTACAATCAGTCGTAAGTCCCAACCACAATAATTACCCTAAAACGAAACCGATGAAATTCACCTTAACACCACAAAATAATAAACAACTAGCAAACCTTTGCGGGGAACATGATCGTAATCTCAAACAGATAGCCAAGTATTTTAATGTAGAGATTCAAAATCGCGGCCACGACTTTCAAATAACAGGCCCTAGACAAAATACCCAACAAGCAAAAACCACCATCACCAAACTCTTCACCATAAAAAAACACCTCACCAACCAGGAGATCAACTTAACCATGTTAAGCACAGCAACCAAAACCAAGAGCCCCACAAAAACCACAACCATTAAAACTCCCAAGCTAACCATAAACCCACGCACACCAAATCAAACGCACTACTTAGAACGCATAAAAAAATATGACATCAATTTCGGCATTGGCCCAGCGGGAACAGGAAAGACTTTTCTGGCCGTTGCCTGCGCTGTAGCCGCCTTAGAAACTGAAAACATCCACCGCATTATCATTACCCGCCCTGCTGTTGAAGCCGGCGAACGACTTGGTTTTCTGCCTGGAGATATTTCTCAGAAAGTCGACCCTTACCTACGCCCTATTTATGACGCTCTCTATGACATGCTCGGCTTTGAACAGACTGCAAAACTAATCGATAACAATATTATTGAGATTGCACCTCTGGCATTTATGCGCGGACGCACGTTAAACGATGCCGTTATCATTTTAGATGAGGCCCAAAACACCACCATCGAGCAGATGAAAATGTTTCTGACCCGCTTAGGCTTTGGCTCTAAAGCGATCATTACCGGCGACATCACCCAAATTGACCTGCCAAAAAGCATTCAACCCGGCTTAAAGCATGCAGTTAACGTGCTAAAAGATGTTAAAGATATCGGCACCACCTACTTTCAAGCTAGCGATATCGTTCGCCACCCATTAGTACAAAAAATAGTCACCGCATATGAAAAAGAAATTTAACCGCTCAGCGGATTATAACGACGCAACATCACCTACACGCCCTGCGTCATATTCGCACTCAGCATCAGTAAACAACTTAATTTCGGAGAATTAACATGAACATTGATCTGCAACTAGCTACTGAAGATAAAAATATTCCAACTATTGAGCAATTTAATAGCTGGGCAAAAACAGCTCTCCCCGAAGAAAAACAAGATGCTGAATTTACTATTCGTATCGTTAACGAACAGGAAATAACCGAATTAAACAAACGTTATCGCAACAAAGACTCTGCAACCAACATACTCTCCTTCCCTGTGGATCTACCAGATGAAATCGACCTACCACTTTTAGGTGACATAATTATCTGCGCCAGCATCGTGAACCAAGAAGCTCAAGAACAAAATAAAACCAGCGAAGAGCACTGGGCGCACTTGACCATGCATGGCATTCTGCACCTTCTGGGTTATGATCATGATAATGAACAAAACGCTAAAGAGATGGAAGATCGTGAGATTGTCCTCTTAGCTGAACTGGGAATTGCCAACCCTTATTAACCGTAGAGGCGCCCAACCTGGGCGTCTTTTTTCTAGCCATGAGACGCCCAGGTTGGGACTGTTGCAAACCGAATTTATGCGGCATTAATACGAGAAAAACCGCCTCAAAATGCTCATTTATCAATATAAACTGCGCGTTTTTCACCAATTTTTCGCGCATTACTGCTCACCTAAATTCGGTTTGCAACAGCCCCAGGTTGGGCGTCTCTACGCCCTTGCATCTGACTCTCATTAACCCCTATGCTTTTACAAGCATTCCTTTATAATAACCGGATGAAACAATTAACAAAAAAGCTACAGCGTCTACTCTGCAAACCCAAGGACATTCAGCAACTGCGCACACTCCTTGAACAAGCCAAAACAAATAAAATAATAAGCCAAGAAGCGCTACAGATGATCGAAGGCGTTCTTGAAGTAACAAAAATGCAAGTACGCGATATTATGGTGCCACGCCCACAGATGATCGTCGTCGACATCGATGATAACCTAGAAAAAATTCTACCAATAATAATTGAGTCTGGTCACTCGCGCTTTCCAGTAATCCATGAAAGTCGCGACAAAGTTTTTGGCCTCTTATTGGCAAAAGACCTCCTCTCCTATGCTTTTCGCAGACCTGACGGACGTATATTTAAAACTCAAGACGTTCTCCGTCCTGCAACTTTTATTCCAGAGAGCAAACGCTTAAATATCTTATTAAAAGAGTTTCGCTTAAGTCACAACCATATCGCTATCGTTGTTGATGAATATGGCGGCGTCTCTGGTTTAATCACTATCGAAGATGTACTTGAAGAGATTGTTGGCGAAATTGAGGATGAATTTGATGTTGACGAAGACGCAAACATCAAAAAGATCTACGACAATCACTACACTATAAAAGCCCTTACTCCAATCGAAGAGTTCAATCAGCATTTTAACAGCAAATTAGATGACACCGCATTTGACACCATCGGCGGCTTAGTAACGAGGGAATTCGCACACCTACCAAAACGTGGCGAAAAAGCTTCCATCGAAAACTTCCACTTCAAAGTTCTCCACGCAGATAGTCGACGCATTCGCCTACTCTCACTAAAAACAGACGTCAATGAAAAATAAAACTACAAAACTAATTGTGTTCGGCATAATTGCAATTTTAGCCGGCATACAAATTCCACTAGCGCTCGCCCCTTTTAACATAGAACCATTAGCATTTATTGCTCCGGCAATACTGTTAACCTTATGGCTATATGCAACTCCAAAACAAGCATTCTTCTATGGACTATTATTTGGTTTAGGCTGCTTTACCTTTGGCGCCTCCTGGGTATTTATCAGTATACACACCTACGGCAATGCCTCTATTTTACTTGCCAGCATATTGACCGGCCTTCTAATAATTGTTCTAGCTTTATTTCCAGCACTACAAGGTTACATATTAACAAAACTATTCCCACGCAATAGCGCGCTAAAACTGTTGGTAATATTCCCATTAAGCTGGCTTATCTTTGACCTACTACGCAGCTGGGTTTTGACAGGCTTTCCTTGGCTATTTTTGGGCTATAGCCAATTAAACACTCCATTAAGCGCACTGGCGCCGATCCTCTCAGTTTATGGCGTAACATTTGCCGTAGTATTTTCCAGCGCCTTCATCATCACACCCCTTGTAATAAAAAAACGACTGAAATTAATTTGCTCCCTCATCGTGCTTGTTATAATTTGGCTTGGCAGCGGTTTTCTAGCAGGCATAAATTGGACACAACCAAAAGGCAGCCTGGTTAATGTCACTCTAATTCAAGGCAATATCCCCCAAGAACTAAAATGGCAAGCTGATAACATCAACAACACTTTATTAGCTTATAAAGCTGCTACAGAAAAAAACTGGCAAAGCAAATTAATCATCTGGCCCGAAGCAGCAATCCCAGTATTCAATACGCAAGCACAACCATTTATTAATCTCATGGCAAATGAGGCAAAGCAGCATCAAAGCACTATTATCTCCGGCATCCCAATAAGCAATCCCCTAACCCAAAAATACTACAACGGCATGATTGCCTTTGGTGAAAACCACAGCATCTATTTAAAACGGCATTTAGTTCCTTTTGGCGAATACACCCCATTTAAAACCATCACCAAGTTTATTACCGACATGTTTAATATTCCGATGTCCAGCTTCTCTGCCGGCCCTAAAGAACAACCAATATTTATCGCCGGCAATATTAAAATCGCACCGTTTTTATGTTACGAAATAGCATTCCCAACCGAAAGCTTAGCATTTCTACCAGAAGCAGAACTATTAGTAACTCTATCAGACGATAGCTGGTTCGGGAAATCAATTGCCGCTGCGCAACAACTACAAATGTCACAAATGCGCTCACTAGAAACAGATCGCTACCAATTAGTAGGAACAAATACCGGTATAACCGCGATAATAAATAATAAAGGCAAAATAATAGCCCACGCGCCAGAGTTTAAAAAATATATTTTGCACGGAAAAATTCAGCCCATGACTGGAGCTACGCCTTGGGTAAAATTCGCTAAATTATTGCATCTTTAAGACGCCCAGGTTGGGCGTCTCTACGAATTGTTATTTGCCGGCATAATAGCTAGCAGTTGCCGCAGTTGATGTGGCGTTTAAATCAGGATAAGGATTTTCTTTTGGCGGATCACTAGCACGCATATTATTATCTACCGGCTGCGTAGCTTGATTACCCAATAACGCCTGCATCATAGAGGTTGGCACAACCGCACCATTTTTAATATTTGTAGAAGTTTGGAATGTTCCGCGTGTCTCTGCTTGTTGTTGCGTAACACTTGCTGCGGAAGTTGTCGCTCCAAACATGGAACCCGCTTTTTTCGTATCAATTTTTGTTCCAGCTTGTTGCTGCTGAGACGTTGTTTGCTGCGCTTTATCACCACCCAAAAACGACGCACGACCGGTATCTCTAACAGAAGTTTTTGCAGCTGCGGCAGATTTCGCTTCTGGATAACTCGAAAAATATTGTTGGAATTTATAATCATCACCACTTAATGGTGCAAAACCTAACTCATTAAACTGCTGACTAACAACGCGCCAATCTGTCGCTGTTTTTCCGAATTTATTAAATTCTTCGAATATAGCCGGAGCTTCTAAAAACAACCCCTCGTCAACCATAAATACATTAGCGTCGGATTCATTTACTGCAATTGTGCCATCTTCAATTCCATTTTTTAACCATTCAGCAAACTCCTCTCCCAACGCAGTCTCAGCAGGAACCGTCGGCTCAACCGGAATATTAATAAAATAATCTAAACTTAAACGAAACTCACTTAATAACTGCAGCGCCTTATTTAATTTACGCCCATAACCTCCAGCACTTGCCGCTTCATCGCTTAATAAATACATCCAGACATTTAAAGCTTGCGGCTTGGATGCAATCCATTTAAAACCGGCTTCCGGCATTAAATTATGCGCCAACAAAGGTGTCATCCGTCGACATAACCAGGGCTGCATTCCACCACCACGACGAATCTTATAATAATTACCCAAATCCATCATCGAGCCTTCAAGCGGCTGCCATTTTTTTAGAAACGCCCCGCGCTGATCAGAAATAATCACCATCCGATCTTCAATAACTCTCGCAACATCGAATAGTAACGCCGCACTAAATAACACATAAGTCCAAAGCGGATGCATACGAGGCTTACCTTTCTCTGGAACTTCTAATGCAAACAACGCGCGCCTTAAACCCTCTTGCAAAATACCGCCTAAAATCCCACGGTTGGCAACCGGCAAAATCTGCACAAACTCCGCGAAATCGTTAATCAAACCCTGATAAAGCACGCGAAAATGCTGCTCTGGCATGGCAACACGCTCTTTGATATCACTAATCAATCCCTGGTTTTGCGCCGTTGACAACAAAACTTCAGCTGAAGCAATTGGAAAAAGCTGCTTCTCACTAAAGGTGATACTTTTTTTCTGTTGATTAGCTGATTTACGTGCACCAAATTTAATCGCCACCACGAGCTCCTTGAGAATGTTTAAGCTCTTGATTATATACGATTGCTAATGATATTTGGTATCTATTGTTAATACATCGCAAATCTTAAGTATGTAATACGTGAAAAATGAGAAGATATTTCGTAGAAACGCCCAACCTAGGCGTTTTTCTGTAGAACCATAGACGCCCAAATTGGGCGTCTCTACAATGAGCTTTACCATCGAAGTGTTATATAAATAGCAATCTTCTCACCCCACCAAAAGTAGGGTATCCTTAGCGCTTTTACAAATACTTGAGCCGAGCAAAAATGAACCATAGTTACGAACCGAAAGAGCTAGAAAAAAGCATTCAAAAACACTGGGACACAACCCAGGCTTTCAAAGCCAGCGAAGACTTAAACCGCGAAAAATTCTACTGCTTATCAATGCTGCCCTACCCGAGTGGCAACATTCATATGGGACACGTCCGTAACTATACAATCGGTGACGTCATAGCTCGCTATCAGCGCATGCTTGGTAAAAACGTTCTGCAACCCATGGGTTGGGACGCTTTCGGCCTACCGGCCGAGAATGCTGCATTAGAGAAAAAACTTGCTCCATCAACATGGACCCACAGCAACATAGCTCAAATGCGTAAAGAACTAAAACGCATGGGCTTTGCCATCGACTGGGACCGTGAAATGGCTACCTGCGACCCCGAATATTACCGCTGGGAACAGTGGCTATTTTTACAAATGTATAAAAAGGGTCTTGTTTACCGTAAAAAATCCGAAGTTAACTGGGATCCAGTTGATCAAACCGTACTTGCCAATGAACAGGTCGTAAATGGTTGCGGCTGGCGTTCTGGAGCACCGGTTGAACGCAAAGAGATCTCACAATGGTTCTTAAAAATTACCGCCTATGCTGATGAACTAGTAGATAATTTAGATAAATTAGATGGTTGGCCAGAACAAGTTCGCACCATGCAACGCAACTGGATTGGTCGTTCACAAGGCGTTGAGGTAACTTTTGCTATCGATAAAAGCAAAGAAAAACTCTCTGTATTTACCACACGTCCAGATACTTTAATTGGTGTAACTTATGTTGCGATCGCAGCTGGTCATACACTTGCCAAAAAAGCTGCCACAAAAAATAAAAAAGTTGCTGCCTTTATTGAAAAATGCCAAACCGGTAGCGTCGCAGAAGCTGACATGGCAAATATTGAAAAAGAAGGTATTGCGACAAACTTAAAAGCAACCCACCCTGTCACAGGTGAACTTATTCCAGTCTGGATTGCTAATTTTGTTTTAATGGAATATGGCTCTGGTGCTGTTATGTCAGTCCCAGCACACGATCAAAGAGATTTTGAATTTGCTGAAAAATATAATTTACCGATTAAACAAGTAATTTCGATTGATGGCAAAAAACCAAAAACAGAACTCACCGAAGCGTTTGTTGAAAAAGGTATTTTAATTAATTCAGCGCAGTTTAATGGCTTAACATCTGCTTCCGCATTTGATGTCATTGCAGAACATTTAGAACGCAACAAACAAGGTGCCAAAAAGATCAATTATCGCCTACGCGATTGGGGCGTCTCACGTCAACGCTATTGGGGCACACCTATCCCTATGCTTTATTGTGAAAAATGCGGCATTGTTCCAGTTCCTGAAGAGCAACTACCAGTGGTACTCCCAGAAGATGTTACTTTAGATAGCCCAGGCTCACCACTTGCTAAAATGCCTAAATTTGTCAACGCCAAATGTCCAGCATGCGGCGGTAAAGCTAAGCGCGAAACAGATACCTTTGATACTTTTATGGAATCTTCTTGGTATTATGCCCGCTACTGCTGCAACGATTTAAATGATGATATTTTGGATGATCGCGCTAAATATTGGACACCAGTTGATCAATACATTGGCGGCATTGAACACGCTATTATGCATTTACTCTATGCACGCTTTATGCACAGAGTTATGCGTGATGAAGGCCTACTAAATTCCGACGAACCATTTACACATCTTTTAACTCAAGGCATGGTATTAAAAGATGGCGCTAAAATGTCTAAATCAAAAAGAAATACGGTTTCACCAAAAGAGATTGTTAATAAATTTGGTGCTGATACTGCTCGTTTATTTATTATTTTCACATCCCCTCCCGAACAATCACTAGAGTGGTCAGAAAGCGGCATTGAAGGCGCACATAAATATTTAAAGAAACTCTGGGCCTTTGCTGTTAAACATGAAAAGTTGTTTGCTAAAATAAATGCTGATGAGAATCTTATATTTAATGCTAAAAAAGCCACACCCAAGCAGATCGACAAACGTCGTGAGCTACACCAAATATTACAACAAGCAAATTTTGATATGGTGCGCCTACAACTAAACACCGTAGTCTCTGCTGCAATGAAGATATTAAATCTGCTCCAAACCTTAAATGCAAAAGATGAACAGGAGCAACTATTAATCGCCGAAGGTTTTAATATCTTATTACGCTTACTGGGACCAATAACCCCACATATCACACACGCTTTATGGCAGGAACTAGGATACACAGGTGACAGTATTAATGCCCCATGGCCCAAACCAGCGACTGAAGCTTTAAAAAATGATGCGCTAACTATGATAGTACAAGTTAATGGCAAGCTACGCGGCAAAATAACTATTGCTGTCGACACAGAGAACAAAGAAATTGAAAAAATAGCTCTTAACGATATAAACGTTAAGAAGTTCGTTGGCGGCAAAAAAGTTAAAAAAATTATTGTAGTGCCAAAAAAATTAGTAAACATCGTAGTTGGCAATTAACGGGAATTAAATTATGCAAATAAAATCTGTCGTCTTATGTTTTATCACCTTAACGATAGCCGGTTGCGGCTTTCATTTGCGCGGCAAAGATATCCTGCCCCCGCAATTAAAAACCATACAGCTGCAATCCAATCGCCCCTATGGAGATATAGAACTTGCCTTGCAACGCTCACTAACCTCTGAAGGCGCTACCGTCGTACGCAGCAATTCTGCACCCTACATAATTCGCATCAAAAATTCGAATTTTACGCACAACAATCAAAACATGGTCTCCCAATCACAGGCGACTGTTTACAGCTTCACCTATAAAACAACTTTTGATTTGGTTAACAAAAAAGGCAAGAAGATTATGGCGGTACAAACCGTCTCTACCTCCCGCTCTGTAATCATGAGCCCAAATGAAGTTTTAGCGGCCAGCGGCGAAGTTGACATAGTTAAAAATGAATTAAAGCGCGACCTAGTATTCCAAATTATGAACCGCATCGGTTCATTAAATACTAGAAAAGCTTTAGCGGCAAAATGAAAATATACCAGGAACAGTTATCAGCACAACTAAATAAGCAACTAGCCCCCATATATATAATCAGTGGCGAAGATCAACTTTTAGTTAATGAAACAATCTCAACCATTCGACAACAAGCTCAAAACAAGGGCCACACTGAAACAACACGCCTACTAGCAGACCGCAGCTTTGATTGGCAAAACTTATTGTTAGCCGCCGACAATCAGTCACTCTTTGCAGAAAAAAAAATAATAGAACTAAAAATACCGACTGGCAAACCTGGTGACAAAGGTAGCAAGGCATTAATTAATTATGCTGAACAAATAACTCCGGATAATGTTTTATTAATCATCAGCGAAAAACTAGACAAAGCCACACAGAACACCAAGTGGTTTAAAGCTGTTGAGAAAAAGGCTGTGTTTATTCCCATCTGGCCACCAACAGGCGCGCAACTCCCAAAATGGTTATCACAAAGATTATCTAAAGCACAATTAACCACTACACCCGATGGCTTAAAATTATTAGCTGAATATTACGAAGGCAACCTACTAGCCGCAGCGCAAGAGATAGAAAAACTGCGCCTTATTCACGGCGCTGGCGCGATAACTGCTGTGCAAATAATCGCGTCAATTACCGATAGTTCTCGGCATACAGTCTTTGATCTTATCGACACCGCGATTGTTGGTAACTGCACTAAAGCAGTCCGGGTTTTACATATTCTGAAACAGGAAAAAACGGAACCCACAATTATTCTTTGGGCATTTACACGTGAGCTGCGTACATTAATTAAAATGGCCAGTGAAAAAGAAAAACGTCAAGGCATAGAACAAATATTACAGCAGTATCACGTTTGGGAAAAACGTAAACCGATAATGCGCGCGGCCCTACAACACAACAAACAGACCCTAGAAAATATTCTATCCCGCTGCGCAACACTTGATAAAATAATTAAAGGCGCTGAACCAGGCAATGTATGGGATGCATTTGAACAAATTATTATGGCATTTAAGCAATAACCGTAGAGACGCCCAACCTGGGCGTCTTTTTATGATTTATGAGACGCCCAGGTTGGGCGTCTCTACGCTGGAGCGATAAAATGACAACAAAACCAATCGGCATTTTCGGCGGCACTTTCGATCCGGTTCATTACGGACACCTACAGGTTGCAAACGAAGTCTATAAACAACTCAACCTCCAGGAAATCAAATTCATACCCTGCAACCAATCACCCCACAAAGAACAACCAATAGCCACCCCAAAACAACGCGTCGCCATGCTAGAACTTGCTACCAAAAGCCATCCAGAATTCACCATCGACACTCGTGAAATAGATAGAGGCGGCAAATCCTATATGATCGACACCCTCGCGTCGCTAAAAGAAGATTATCCAAACACGCCACTATGTCTAATCATATCCCAAGATGCCTTCGCAAAATTTAACACCTGGCATAAATGGCAAGAGATCATCAAACTAGTCAATCTAATCGTAGCCAATAGACCAGATAGTCAACCTATAACAGCCCCTGAAATACTAGCACTGCTAAAAGACCACCAAACAGCTGACCGAATACAAATGATATCAATCAATCCACTACCGATCTCAGCAACAGCTATCCGCAAGCTAGCTGCAACCAAACATGATCTCAATCAACTCACACCAAACAAAGTATGCGACTATATTAAGATCCATAACATCTATCATAACTAACTAATAATAATGGATATTATATCGCCTTGACTTCAATCAAACTTTTCTGCAAAATACCTGACTTACTACGTTATCTTAACTTTACAACCTACTGTTTATAATAATTTTTTTGGGAAACAATACATGGCGAGTCAAAACAACACCTTCCAGCCCCCAGCAGAACCCGAGGTACGAAGAACTACAGAAACCAGAGTAGACATACCAACCGATACAACTTCACCAACGGCGCCCATAAGATTCTTCAGAAGACTTATCCCCTCCCCACCAAACACAGGGTTCTTCACGCTTGCAGAACAAGTAGCACTAAAACCAATAAGCGGGCTGCTAGACGACCTTCCAGAGCTACCACCAATTCTAAAACTAACAACATCGATTAGCGCAAAAATAGCCGAATTCACTGCTCTTACTATCCTTATGGACGTAGCCACCATCTTCATAAGACTTGCAGGCGTCAACAAACCCCTAGCTCCAGGCTTCGTCAACAACCTAACGAAACTTGACACACCGCTCCTCATCAAAATGACGACTGAAGTTACCATTGGAGTTTTAGCAATAATTTCCATATTCCTACCATATTTGGCAATAAACGTTGCCGAAAAATACAAAAATATGACCCATCACCAACAAGAACCTATCAACACCCCAAATCCACAGCAACCGTAGCATAGCTATGCATCTCGACAAACCAAGCCCACCCACCCCAACTACCTAATATGATTTTCCACAACTTTCTGATTTATAGTCTATTATTACCTCGATCAAGGATGCATAACACTACACTAAGACACGATTCTTAACGAGAAAACTAACGTGAAACCCAGACGCACAAAATCGCTAACCCGCACGGGTGATTTAAGCGCTGTAAAAACAGGCGCCTCGCGTGCTATTGCCCAAAAAAACCAACAAGTGGCACAACAACTGGGCTGGCAAAACAGACTAGATAACGCTGAGAAGCAATTTAGAGAGATCTCTACAAATAATCGCGATATCACAGCCTTTCAATTAGAACCCACGGAAAGTCTATTTGCTCGTGACACAACACAAACAAAAGAGAAGCTAGACCTTTTTCTCGACGAGGCTCTTACAACCGCAGATAACATAACCGACGGTAAAGAATACCAGGAAAATATACAAACACTAACCAACCAAGATACATATGGAACATATGCAAAACCTGGATTGCAATTCCTAAACTTTCTAATCAGACCAACAACTAATACAACAACAATTCCACATCGTAACCTCTACGAAGAACTACCACAGTACGAATACACGCTTTGGAAGTTTTTCGAACACTTAATGAATAATGATAGGCAAGACAAGGCGTTCGAACTATATAAACATTTCGCCCCAACAATCATAAAACATAAAATTATCAGCAATGATACCAGCTGGGACAAGACAATTCCTACCACAAAACCATTCAACATAGAGAAAGACAAAGAAGCTGTAATAAAAACATTTAATACAGATGCTACACGAGGTTTAACTTCCGTCGTGAAATTTATCAATGACCCAAATAATGATCTATCAGAAGAAGAGCAATTAACATTAAAAGCTTTAACCGCACAAACAGATTTTTCAGTAACCACAGAATTCAGCGGAATTTTAATGCGCGCATATCCTGAAATTAACTTTTCACAAAAGCCCATAGATAGACAACTACATATCAGCAAAACAGAAAACAAAATAGTCATCACTATCTCACAAGATATTTTCAGTTTTCACGATGAAAACGAATATGGAGAAGTTTGCGTGCAAAAAACCGAGCTTCCCATGCTCCACGCTTTTGCTCAATATGAAGCAACGATAACTCCAACAACTAGCACGGTAACACCTCGACGCATAAAATTCGGACTAGTTCCACATCACCCTCTTTTTGTTAGCAAACTAAACCAAGAATTCAAAAAATCCTTAAGCACATACACATCCGATTACTCGCCCGTAATAGATACGAATAGCATCTCATATTTTAAACTAGGTGATTTCGTCGGTATAACCGGTATTGATACCGAAACTGGTAAAAAAGTCACAGACTGGTTAGATCAACTCACTATACAGGGTGCCGATGCAGAGTACGGCCTATCAGAAATACCCCAGCACGCTTGCTTACCAGAGAAAAAAATCATGTTATGGCGAAAAGGTCCCGCCCACCTTGAGATGGTGGAGTACCTGAAAATTCCAAAGAAAACCATCGCCCCTGAGAATCTTCGAACATTTCACGATCACGTAAATCTACAGAACATAACAAAACCACTGCATCTACAATTAGCTTTAGACACTATCGCCACATTTGCTGACAAGAAACAAAGAGTCAACATAGTACTCGATCCGAACATTAACCATGACGCCATAACCAGTAACGCTATCAGCAATTTTCTAAAAAACAATCCTCAGGCTATACTCAGCTGCAAGAGCGGAGTCCATACTGAGCTAATAATAAATAACATCGTAGAAATAATTGCCGCAAATAACAATGAAAAAAAAATCAGCAACTTTACAAATGAACTACAGTTATTAACTAGACTAAATCTAAACCTAGAAGAACTTCAACTCAAACTGACATTAATAACAGAAATCATTCGCATCGCACAACCACTCGAGCGAACAGCTAAACGCTCCTATCATCAAATTATAGGTAAGCTCAACGTTGACACTGAAATTCCCCTCAATCGCAATATATTACAACTATATGAAGAACTCGATAGAGCACACGAACTCCTATCCCCCTCCAAAGCTCAAACAACCACAATAAACTCTATCACAAAAAGTGATTTAGACAACACAACGGAGCAAATAGCTCATCAAGCAGACAAACTAAAATTAACTACAACATTAGAACAACAAATTACGCAACTTCACACAAACAATTCAGAATTCTTTAAAAGCCTCTCTGCGAAAATAAACACCGAATATCAACCATTAGTTATGAGTTGTAGCTAACACCTGTAGCACACATATAACTATCAATTAAACACAAAATACTTATAAAGCCTCATAAACAGTCTTTATTCGTATGCTGCAACCCAAAAATTTGCGCGAATCGCTTGCGTTAAATCAACATCATTCGCAACAGTCGCAACACCTTCAGCCCGAGCTTTTTCAGCAACTGCCAAAGCGATAACAAAACTCAATGCAGGAAACTCGGCAATACTTGGCAACAGCGCAAATATTTCGCTATCAGTATCGACATGCTGACTTAAACAATCACTAGCAGCACGAATCATCCCATCGGTCATGCGATTAGCGCGCGCAGCCATTGCGCCTAAACCTAACGCGGGAAAAACTAATGCGTTGTTACACTGCGCTATCGGATAGGTATTTCCATTATAAATAACGGGGGCAAACGGACTACCTGTTGCAACCATAGCCTTCCCATCTGTCCATTTAATTATATCCTCCGGCTGACCCTCAGCTTTCGAGCTCGGATTTGATAAGGGCAAGATAATTGGTCGCGCGCAATTCTTCGCCATCTCTTTTACAATTTCTTCGTTAAATGCTCCTGCGGATGTGGAAACTCCGATTAAGACAGTTGCCTTACTATTTTTCACCACATCATAAAGATCAATCTTACTTTTATCTCTTAACTCCCAACCTGTAACCTGAGAAATTTGATGCGTAAACGGCATTTGAAACTCATTTAAGCGCTCGCTTTTCTCGGTCATTAAACCTTTACTATTTAACATCCATATTTGATTGCGCGCTTGCGCATTAGTCAGACCCTCTTCTTCCATAGCCGAAGCAATCTGCTCGGCAATACCAACCGCTGATGATCCACCGCCTAAGAAAACAACATTCTGCTCACTTAATTTCGCACCAATACCACGCATACCAGCCAAAACACAAGCGACTGTCACGCCACCAGTACCCTGAATATCATCATTAAAAGTAAACATCTCACTGCGATATTTATTTAATATCTTTAGAGAATTATTTTTATCAAAATCTTCCCAGTGTAATAAGAGATCAGGAAAATGCTTTCGCACTGTACGTACAAACTGCTCAATAAAATCATCATACTCTTGTCCGCGCAAACGTTTATGCCGCCAACCTAAATAATTAGGATCATTCAACTGCTCTTCATTATCCGTACCAACATCTAAAACCATCGGCAATACTCGATGCGGATTAATACCACCCACTGCGGTATATACCATTAGTTTACCAATTGAAATTGCAATACCACCTACACCCTGATCACCAATACCTAAAATTGCGCTACTATCGGTAACCACAATCATATCCAAATCATCATTAACACGATTCTCTAAAATCGCTTCCATTTTGTCGCGATCTTCATAGGATATAAAAAGCCCGCGTGGGCGACGCAACTCTAAACTATATTTACGCACCACATCACCAACTGTTGGCGTATAAATAATCGGCAACATCTCAGCTAAATGCTCACCAACTAATTTATAAAAAAGAATTTCATTGCGATCATGCAAAGCATTTAGAAAAATACTTTTCTGCAAATTATCAGTGAGCTCTTGATATTGTGCATAATGCCGCAATACCTGCTCCGCGAGCGTTTCTACTCGTGCTGGCAATAAACCATGCAATTTGTATTTGTCGCGATCTTCTAAAGTAAACGCTGTATCTTTATTAAACTTAGAGTTCTCTAATAATTGTTTGCCTGATAATTGCATGATGGTTTTCCTCGTAGAAACGCCCAACTTGGGCGTCTCATAAATTTAAAAAAGACGCCCAGGTTGGGCGTCTCTACGGTTTCTTTATATACCCATATCTTCTAATAAAACCTCGAAATCGTCTTCATGATCAATTTCATCATTTAAGATTTCCAGCGCCATATTATAGGTAAGCTCATCTTTATCTTTGGTGAATTCTAATAATTTTTTATAGACCGCAATTGCGCAACGTTCGCCCTCGATACCCTGCTTTAAAATAGCGGCCACATTCGGATCAATAGGCTCAAGATAACCGCAATTAGACTCTTTCTCAAAAGCCAAAGGTGACAGTAAAGGCGTGCCGCCTAGCTGCATAATCCGCACAGCCAACATTTCAGCATGACGCAATTCATCAGCTGCATGCTCAATTAATTCAGCCGCTACTGCAGAACGTAATGGACCACGCAGAATTTTAGCGCCAATCCAATACTGGTAATAAGCCAACCATTCGTCTGCCAACGCCTTATTCAAGAGCGCAATTAATTCATTAGCGTCGACTCCGATCATATCACGTGCTGTTGTTCCCATTTCTTCCTCCTTTGATGTTGAACCCTGGCATTGTCCGAGCTTTGGATAAGATAATCAAGACTGACTGACAGCATTAAACAGCAATCTGGTGAAAGACGCATGCAATGCGTCTCTACGGGATACATCAGAATAAAACCACACCAATGGTAGCGCATGCATATTCTGGAGGACTTATCATTTTAGGAACCTATGCGACACGATGTCGCATCGGTAGCGTACACGGATGTATTTATAGCGGTCCTAAAATGATAATCCCGGAAGAATATTAAGTGCGCGGAACTGCGAAGCGGAGTTTAGCAATACGCATATATGAGACGCGATGAATCGCGTCTCTACAGTGTGACCGAGATTTAGACGCCCAGGTTGGGCGTCTCTACGATACAGGCATAAGAATGGCGCCATAATCCACATGGGATCGACGGATAAACGACAACCGAGTACAATAATCGCTTATGAGAACGACAAGCGCGACAAAATATCTTTGGTTTCTGACCCTCTCCTACTGCATGGCTCTCGCCTTCGCCAATTGGTTTGATCCGCGTTTAGTCAAACTCGGTCCACTAGTGACCGATGCCGGCACTCTCATTTTCCCACTAACATATTTATTGTCAGATATAATCACAGAAGTCTACGGCTATAAACACGCTCGCCGCGCAATTTGGGTTGGCTTTCTTTTTAACATCTTATTCCTAGCCTACGGACAATTAATCCTAAATCTGCCCAGCCCATCTTACCAAACGAACAACAACATGTTCGCCACTATTATGGCCGCTGACGCCCGCATAGTCTTCGCCTCACTATTTAGTTATCTAATTGCCGAGCCGTTAAATTCGTACATCATGGCCAAATTAAAAATACTAACGCAAGGCAGAAACATGGCTCTACGCTTCGTCGCTTCGACCTTAGTCGCTGCTGGTGTCGATAGCTTTATTTTCGGAGTTGCCGCATTTTATGCCGTAATGAACAATATAAATTTATTAATATTAATTCTAACTATGTGGCTCATAAAAATACTAACAGAAATTATCCTACTACCACTATCGGTCTATCTGACCAAGAGAATCAAAAAAGCCGAACAACTCGACATCTACGACAATCGCACCAAATTCAATCTCTTTAGCCTAAATGCCGATTACCAAAAGAACGACAACCACTTCCAGTAGACAACAGAAAATTGTTGCTTTTTCCAAATAATGTGCAAAAATTAACGGTACCGTAATGCCGTACTGGAGAATAAAGCTATGCATGCCGTAACCGCAAACTATTTCCGTCAACACTTAAAGACAGAGGTAGACCTAACTATTGAGAACAGCGAGATCCTAAAAGTAACACGCAAAAATGGCGAAAATTTTGTAGTTATGGGTGAGCAAGAGTGGCGAGATATCGAGGCAACCATACACCTAAACCAAATTCCAGAAATGGTAGAAAGTATTTATGCTGCCAGCAAAGAACCATTATCAAAAGGCACTAAATTAGATGATTTGAAGTGGTAATGTTTACAGTTATCCTTGCAAAACAGGCCGTTAAAGATGCAAAGAAGCTAGCAAGAGCCAACTTAAAATCAAAAGCCGAACAGCTATTACTTTTACTACAAAAGGACCCATTACAAAACCCACCTCCCCTGGAAAAACTTGTCAGCAATTTGGCTGGATTTTACTCAAGACGCATAACCATACAACACCGCTTAGTCTACGAAGTAAATCATACTAAAAAAACCGTACATGTATTACGGATGTGGTCACATTACGAATAAAGGGGCTGTTACAACCCCATAAAGACTAGACCTTGACTCCTACCATTATTCCTCTATCATGCGCGCCATGACTCCATTACAACTGAAAAAGCTCGTTATCGAGATACTTAATGACCGTAAGGCGCTAGACATTATTGCGCTTGACGTGCGTAAACTCACCACGATCACTGACTACATGATCATCTGTAGCGGCACATCTGGCCGCCATGTCAGCTCGATCGCTAAGAATCTTGTTGCTGAGATGAAGCAACGTAAGAATCCGCCTTTTGGTATCGAACAAGAGAGTAATGAGTGGGTCTTAGTCGATCTTAGCGATGTTATTGTGCACGTAATGTTGCCAGAAACACGTGAACTTTATGATTTAGAATCTCTCTGGAGTGTGGATATCGCTAAAAAGAGCCGCGCTAAAGCCCAAGAATGATTATCAACATCATCGCCATCGGCAGGAACATGCCCGCCTGGGTTGAAACCACTTTTCATGAATATCAAAAACGCCTTCCTAAAGAACTGCAAATTAAATTAATTGAACTACCGCTTATTAAACGCAGTAAAAACATCTCTGCCGAAAAAATAAAACAACAAGAAGCAGAGCAGATATTAAAAGCTATTCCAGAAAAAAGCTTAATTATTGCGCTTGATGAGCATGGAAAAGAAAAAACTACAACAGAACTTGCAACACAATTACAAAATTGGCGTGAAAATTATAGCGCCGTAACACTTTTAATTGGTGGCCCTGATGGACTTGCACCAGTATGCCGACAAACTGCCCAAGAAACTTGGTCACTTGGCAAGCTCACCTTTCCGCATCCGCTTGTACGCATAATACTTGCCGAACAACTCTACCGAGCCTGGAGCATTCTCAACAACCATCCATACCATCGCGAATAATTCAACTGTTACGACTCGTTACTTATTAGAGACATAACCTACATACGCAAATGAAACTTTGCTGTTATATTTGCTGCCATGTTGAAATTAGCTAAATTAATGCCGTATGCAGTGGACGTCGCCGCCTCAAAGGTTGCAAATTTTCTATCCGGTAATGAACCGTTCTCACTACTGTTAACCCTTCCCAAAGAAAACGGTGGCGGCTCTCTATATCTAGGTGAGGTCCCAACTACAAGCAACAACACAATAAAGTTCGGACTTAGAATCTCAGCATTAGAAACACACGAATATCGATCAACACTATTTGGTGCAGTACAACCGATTCAAAAAGATAAAGACACTATCCAGATATCATTACGTGATCACTCTGCAAAAGCATCTACAGAAGATGACCTACCAGTTGACCGCAAAGGAATAATGGCATTAATTAACCAAAGCGGCAAAGAAATAGATGCACGCCTACTAAAAGGAGAAAACGTACTAATTCATTGCAAAGCCGGGGTTGGTCGCAGTCCGATGATCGCTATATGCTTGCTACTCGAATACACACCTATGTCGCTTCCAGCCATAATAAGACACATAAGAAGCCGTCGTGAACGGATCACAATTGGCACTGAGAGAAGAAAATTTATCCGTGACTATATCGAGAATTATTTGCCAGAACATTATGAAAACCCCAAACTATTCCTAGACCCTGAGCAATCATTCCCTAAAAAATATCAATCCCTATGGGATGAAAACGCGAATGACCTAACGAATGCAAAAAACATCCTTAGAGACTACTGCAGTGGAACCAGTAAATTTAATCACCCAGGACGCAATAACCGACAATCAGCCCATGAATTATTAACAAACCCAGAAATCACTACAATTGATGATCTGTTAACAGCCGCACTACCAACATTACACAATGCCAACCCTGAAGGATCATTTGTAACGCGTATGAGCTTTATTTTAAATAAAGCACAAAAATATGCTCTCACCCTAAATATAAGTGCATCAAGCGATAGTTTATCAGATGATGAATTAAGCATGACATCCGAACCTCCTACTCCTTAAGCTTACACACCACTTGCTAAAAATCTCCCCATTGCATATCCTATCGCCTCATGCCAAAACGACTAACAATAAAAAACCCACAACAGGAAAAACGGCTCTATCTCCGACGTTTAATTGTGGCGAGCCTGGCAATTTTTGTTTTAACGATTATCTTGTTAACGCGCCTCATCTATCTACAATTAATTAAAAACGATCAGTACGTCACGCTATCGCAACAAAACCAATTAGAACTTTTACCAATTGAACCCAACCGCGGACTAATTTATGACCGCAATGGCACACTTGTTGCAGAAAATATCCCCGTATTCAGTCTCGACATTATTCCTGATCACGCAAAAAACATCCCTGAAACTATCAAGAAGTTACGCAAGATAATTAACATTGATCCTAATGATATTCAACAGTTTTATAAACTTCTAAAACAGCATCGCAAATTCGAACCAGTACCTTTAAAAATAAAGCTTAGCGAGCAAGAGGTAGCGAAATTTTATATTGACCAATATCGCTTTCCTGGCGTTATCGTAAACGCCCGCATGATCCGCAAATATCCGTTAGGCGAAGACCTCGCAAGCGTTGTTGGTTACGTCGGCCGCATCGATCCAATTGACCTACAAAACGTCGACAGCGCCAACTACAGCGCCAGCAACTTCATCGGTAAAACAGGCATTGAAAAATATTACGAAAACTTACTGCACGGCCAAGTTGGCTATCAACAAGTTGAAGTTGATGCTGGCGGCCATATTGTCCGCACTGTAAATAAGATTCCTCCAACCCCTGGTAATAACCTACATCTAACCATAGATAGCAAACTACAGGCTGTAGCTAACAAAGCCCTAGGCAAAGAGCGTGGCGCAGTTGTGGCTATTCAACCGAAAACCGGCGAAATCCTAGCTCTTGTAAGCAATCCCAGCTTTGACCCCAACCTTTTCGTCAAAGGAATCAGCTCGAAGGACTACAGCAAACTACAAGGTTCACCTGATAAACCTCTCTATAACCGTACAATCCGTGGTCAGTACCCGCTGGCCTCGACTATCAAACCATTTATAGCTCTGCAAGGCTTAGACTCCAATACTGTCACCCCTGATTACACCATCTGGGATCCAGGCTGGTTTCAACTACCAAACTCTCAACACGTCTATCGCGACTGGAAACGCGGTGGTCATGGCTATACCAACATAACCAAGGCTATTATCGTTTCGTGTGACACTTATTTTTACAATTTAGCTATAGCACTTGGGATTCAGAAAATAGACGATATTCTTGAGCGCTTTGGTTTTGGATCCAAAACAGGTGTTGATATGCCAAACGAACTATCAGGACTGGTACCTACACCCGCATGGAAAGCACGCTATCAAGGGAACTCTTGGTTTAAGGGTGATACAGTTATCTCTGGTATCGGGCAAGGCTACATGCTTACAACACCTATACAACTGGCTGTAGCTACTGCTACATTAGCTAATCGCGGCACTCGCTATAAACCATTTATTGTAAAAACAACAGCAACACCAGGCGGTCAAGTTGCACATACCAAACCCTTACAGTTAGATCCAGTAATGCTACAACATAAAAAAAACTGGAACATCATAATAAATGCCATGCAAGGCGTTGTGAAAAGCACAGATCCCTGGGGTACGGGACGTTTAAGTTTTGGCAACAATCACGCATACTCTGTCGCAGCGAAAACCGGAACAGCACAGGTACGCGGTCAAACTGAGCGCGATGAAAATGAAGTAGGCCAAAGTAATATCCCCAAAAGACTCCGCGACAACTCGCTGTTTATTGCTTTTGCGCCAGTGCATCACCCTAAAATTGCGATCGCTGTGGTCGTTGAACACAGTCACATTGCCGGTATCGTTGCCCGCAAAGTATTGGATTACTATTTATTAACCGAGAAAAAACATCATGCCGCTACTGGACCGCATAAAATCGTCGCAACAAGCTAGACCTCTACCAGGCGTCTTGCTGCGCTTATTGATGCGCTTGCATATCGATATACCACTATTGTTAGGACTGCTGCTTTTGATGGCCTTTGGACTATTTATTTTATTTAGCGCCAGCAATCAAAGCTTTGCGCTAGTAAGCAAACAAATCAGCAATTTAATTATCGCCCTTATCGCCATGTTCATCTTCGCGCAAATTCCACCACGTAAATTTAAAACTTGGGCGCCATGGATTTTTGGTGCTACGTTAACGCTGCTATTTGCGGTGCTAGTAATTGGTGCTATTAGTAAAGGTGCACAACGCTGGCTCAACTTAGGTCTTATCCGATTTCAACCTTCTGAAATTATGAAACTCGCTGTACCAATTTTATTAGCCTGGTACTTGGGCGATAAACAACTACCACCATCGCTGAAAGAGATTGGCGTCTGCCTAATAATTATCGCCATTCCTGCCGTAATGATCGCAAAGCAACCAGACCTTGGGACCGCTCTCATCATAACCATCAGCGGCATTATCGTACTACTATTAGCCGGCATTCGCTGGAAGCTTTTTGCTAGCTTCTTTGTGCTCATGGCATTAAGCCTCCCGATTCTCTGGCACTTAATGCACAGTTACCAACGCAACCGCGTGCTAACCTTCCTAAACCCAGAGCGTGACCCATTAGGCAGCGGCTATCACATCATTCAATCAAAAATAGCCATTGGCTCTGGCGGCTTTTTTGGTAAGGGCTGGCTTAATGGCACCCAATCACATCTACACTTTTTACCAGAACATGCCACCGACTTTATTTTCGCTGTCTGCGGCGAAGAGTTAGGCTTAATCGGCTGCACAGCATTATTAGTCGTTCTTATCTATATTGTTGGGCGAGGACTCTACATCAGCAATCATGCCCAAGACACCTTTACACGCCTACTATCTGGCAGTTTAATTCTCACGTTTTTTGTTTCATTTTTCGTTAATATCGGCATGGTTATTGGAATTTTACCAGTTGTTGGTCTACCATTACCTTTAGTAAGTTATGGCGGCACATCGATGGTGACACTCTTAGCCGGGTTCGGAATCATAATGTCGATACACACACATAGAAAACTATTAACGAGCTAAATGAAAATAAAAAAAATACAACTGCTACTAACGGCCCTTTGTTCTTTATGCCTTGTCTCAGCTTATGCAGCTACCAACACTACACATAAGTCAAAGAAACATAAAACAAACGTAATTAAGCAGCGACCACGTCATTCCGCAGTCAAGCCGCAGAATGACGTGCAAAGATTACAAATAACAAAACGCGAGCAAAAGTTTATTCGCACCATGGTAATGAAATACCATTTTAAGAAAAATTACGTCACAAAATTAATTCGCCGCTTTCAATACAACCCAATCGTAATTCATAAAATAGAACAACCATACGAAGCGCAACCTTGGTACATTTATCGCAAGGCTTTTATCACACAAGAACGAGCACGCGCTGGCGCTATTTTTTGGTTGCATCATAAAAAAGTCCTAGCTCGCGCTGAAAAAAAATACGGCGTGCCTGCAAGTATAATTTGTGCACTTGTTGGCATTGAAACTTATTATGGACGAGGTGAAGGTACTTTTGGCGCCTTTAATGCGCTAGCAACACTAGCCTTTTATTACCCTCCTCGCTCAGTGTTTTTTAACTTCGAGCTAGAACAATATCTACTGCTTACAAGACATCTAAAAATAAGCCCCTGGGAAATACAAAGCTCATATGCTGGTGCGTTAGGGTATCCGCAATTCATGCCCAGCAGCTATTTAACTTATGCCGTGGATTTTAGTGGCGACAATAAAATAGATCTTTTCCATAACACCACTGACGTTATTGGCAGCATAGCTAACTTCCTCTATCAACAAGGCTGGAAGCGTGGAGAAACAATCACAGTACGCGCAAAAGTAACGGGCAAACATCATCACTGGCTCTTAAATAGAATACATACCCCCATTTATAAAATTTCAACGCTACGCAAATTTGGCATTACCCCAGTAAAACATCTACCGGGAGATACCCGCGCAAACTTAATTAAATTTAAAATAAAATACAGCAATGAGTACTGGCTAGGACTACATAATTTCTATGTTATAACCCATTACAATACGAGCCCTGAATATGCCATGGCCGCTGTCCAATTGGCCGAACGTATTCGCAGCTACTATGAAGATAATTAATAATCTCAAAGAAATATGCTAACAGAAGCCCTAAAACATCACCAAAACGCCAATCTTGCCAAAGCTAAAGAACTATATCTAGAAGCTTTACAAAACTCTCCAGACAACCATGAGCTTCTACATCTCTTAGGCATTTTACACGCACAAGAAAATGATCTTACCAATGCCGAACAATACATACAAAAAGCACTAGAACTTGATCCTGATAATATTTTCTATCTAAACAGCATGGGCAATATATTTAAGAATAGCAACAAATTGACCTCAGCCGTTAAATATTACAACAAAGCTCTAAAAATTGAACCAAATTATGCTGTCGCGCACAATAGCATTGCGACGATACTATATGCACAGAACTTTTTCCAACAAGCTGAAAAACACTATCAACTAGCTTTGACAATAAATCCAGAATACGCTGACGCCCATTTTAACTATGCACTGCTTTTAATTAAGCAGAACAAAAAAACTGAGGCACTAACACATTTAGATAGCGCTCTAAAAATTGAGCCTGATCATCCAGCCCTACATTGCAAAAAAGCCGAAATACTGCATCATGCAGCTACTCACCACATCCGTCATCCCGTACTTGATACGGGATCCAGAAGCACACATAGTGTGCAGCATTCTAAACACGCTATAGATTCCGCGGTCAAGCCGCAGAATGACACGGAACAGTTACAAAACTATGAGCTTGCTCTCTATCACTACAAAGAGGCATTAAAACTCGACCCACTTAATACTGAGATTTTTCACAATATCGGCGCTATATTTATTGAACAGGGAGAGCCCATAGCCGCATTAAAATATTTTCTGCGACAACTGCAAATAGCCCCGAACTTTGATGCATTTTATAACATAGGTGTAATTTATAATTACCAAGATCGCTTCAATGATGCCATCCAGTATTTTAAAGAAGCTTTAAAGCTGGATCCAAACCATATTGCCACTCACATTAATATGGCCGCAATCTATCTAAACGTAGCTGATTTCAAAAAAGCCGAGCAACACTATATTCATATCCAAAAGTTGCAACCTGACAATACCGAAATAAACTACATTCTTGATGCCATACACCAAAACGAAGCACCAAAAACAGCGCCACAAACATATATTAAGCATCTATTTGATCAATATGCGCCTTATTACGACGAGCACTTAACAAAGACTCTAAACTATAACGTGCCACAAATACTGCGTGCGTCTATCGAACCATTCCTGCCTGCCGAAACATCCGACAGCTACACAGTTTTAGATCTTGGCTGCGGCACCGGCTTAGCCGGCGCAACCATGCGCAAGCAAGCAACAAAGCTAATCGGCATTGATCTCTCCGCAAAAATGATCGCTATTGCGAAACAAAAAAATATCTATGATGAACTGCATGTCGCAGATATTAATGATGCGCTAGCAAAATATACTGACGTAGATTTAATCATTGCTGCCGACACTTTTGTTTATCTTGGCGATCTAGATACATTATTAACAAATATAAAACAAACACTTACACCAAGCGGGATTTTTGCATTTTCAGTTGAGAAGACCTATACCTATCCATACCACCTACAACAAACTGCACGCTTTGCGCATAGTAAAAAATACATCGAAAAACTAGCGGATAAACTAAACCTAACCATCTTAACCTGTGACAACATAAAACTCCGCAAAGAGCAGTCAACTATTATTGAAGGCTATGTTTTTGTTATAAATCAAAGCCATAGCCTTAAACAAACCAATTAACATGCCGTTGTTCAATCACAGATAGCTCAATCATACCAAGAACGTAATTTTTTTTATGGCCGCACTCTGTTAAAATTGCCGCAAGAATAATGGCGGAGAAAAACCATGCACAAGAATATTATCAATTCCCACAAGAATATTATCAATTCCAATAACAGATCTAACCACCACCTAAAACATTTAGTTAGGGGTGGCTTGCTTTTTCTTCTTGCTATTACCTTCGGACTAGTATTTATCGCAATATCCAGAAAACAAGGTAAAAAAGAAAATAAAGAACTCACCCCTGGCGATAGAAAATCCACAAACTCAGCTGCCCTGGCAACAATAGTCAAAAACATTAACAAAAATCCCACAACAATATTTGAAGATGTTAATCCGATAAGTCCTCTAACTGATGCAATAACACTTAACAGCTCGGCAACGACCAACGGCTGTACAACTACAATAATTGCATTACCGGATGGCAATCTTTTCGCAACTTGGCAATTTGGCCTTGACACTAATCTTTACGGAAAAAAAATTACTCCAACAGGTGAAATAATCGGCGACCAAATGCACCTGCCCTTGGATGCAAATAGACCGTATTGCGACTCACGTGTCTTACTAAACGAAAATATATTCAGCATATATGTAGAAACCCTCCATCCATTTGGGCAAATTACCGATCAAGATCTACAACCAACTGCGCCGAGTTTTCAGATCGGCACGTCTATACTCAACGGACCATTTGTTTGCTTAGAAACATTCCCAACTGGCGATGTTGTAACAGGCTGGTCCGGCATTAACAGCATAAAACTCCAATATTTAACAATTGATGGCTCAGCAATTGGTCCGGAAACCAATATCGGAAATATGCCCAACACAAAACAGCCACACATCACTATTCAGGACACCGGCAAACATACTGTTTTCTGGCACAATTATTATAATGCTCCATTTGCACTATACATGCAGAAAATACACGCT
>JAGLTR010000109.1 GCA_023135155.1 Gammaproteobacteria bacterium | reverse complement strand
AATGGGTGGGTGAATTACCGCTTACTTTATTCCAAGATCATTCTACTAATATGGATGAGACTATTATGGAAGAAAATAGATCTGGCGACTTTTGTATGTTTAAGACAATTATGTAAGCTTGCGCTGATTCTTCTCAATCATTAATCAATGTGTACGCAATTAATAATAAAACGTGGTTATGGTACGCTGCGCCTTTAAGGATTATCATGTTTGATGTTTAATGATATTAAAAACATTACTGGTATTTCTTTTGTTTGGTATTTTTTTAGATTTGTTATGTGAGTCTGGGTTTGCGGTCTATATTCATGCTAGCCTCCCATATGGAAGATGCTTGGGTGAGCGCCTCTATGGCTTGAGGTCTCAATTGTCATTGGGCCTATTTTGTTAAAAAAGCGAGGCACGACAAATCGTACCTCATCGTAGGTTGGTTAGATTTCTGTTTATCAAAAATGATAAGCAAAGGTAATCAGCTGCTGAATGTTGATGCCATTATTTGGATATGACCAGCCACCATTTGAGTAGTGTAGATAGCGGTAACTGATTTCGAATTGTTTCTTACAGCCGAAAGCAAAACCTCCACCGAGCATGTCTTGGAATAATAAGTGTGAGCCAAATTGATGATGACCAAAGTCACGTTTTGATAACACCGCAGGTCCAATACTAGCTTCTAGGAATGGCTGGAAATATTGTGCCATTGGTAGTTGCACACGGAAGGTTGGGGCGAATGCTAGGATGTAGATGTGATGGTTGCCGTTGCTGCCAATGTGCCAGTATGCGGCACTGGCATGGAAATACATAGCGCTATATTTCCAGGAAAAGCTTGATGGTAGAAATTGATAGGCGACTCGGCCGCCGTCGATTTTATCGGTGCGATTACGTCCATATGAGAAGGCGATACCCTGCCAGGCAACACCGCTTTCGGCGAAAATTGGGAAAGCGAAAATTAGTAAAAATATTGTAATGAATATGTTACGCGTTATTCTTGAATTCATGGTGAACCTCTTGTTTGTTCCTTCATTCTTGGCGAGAAAACAGCCTAGAATAATAGGTGCTGAGAGATGAAATAGCAATTAATTTTCATGGGTTGGTTTTTCTGCTAAACTTTTTCCTTCACATTTACGGAGAATCACTATGTATACACTTTTTGAGCATCCTAAAAAAGTTGGCGAATTGTTGCGTGAGAGTTTTCGACTCTACCAGGCATCTGTTACTAAAACATTGTTAGCAGCGGTGTTGCTATATGTTTTAATCGTTATTGGTGGAATTGGCATGGGAGCGTTAGGAAAGCATGCGCAGGCGCTTAGTGCTGCTAATAATACTGCGCAATATCATTACCATTTGTTGGGCTTCTGGTTTTGGTTTTCATTAATTCTGCGAGCAGTTATACAGGTCTTACTGTTGTTTTGGGTTGTGCGTGCAATTGGTGTTACCGCAAGACAGCAAGATGAGTCTATAGGCGGCAGTTTTTGGTTTGGCATTAAAGTATTTCCGCGGACTTTTCTTGCGTTAATATTGGCTATGTTTGTAGTGTTTGTAGGTTTTATATGTTTAGTTTTGCCAGGTATCTATTTAACCCCAATAATGTTTTTAGTTGTTTTTGCAGTTATTGTCGACGGACATAAGCCAGTTGCTGCGGTTAAAGAGGCGGCAAAATTAATTTGGGGTAATTGGTGGCGAGTTTTTGGTTCGTTGTTGTTAATTATGCTCATAATGATGGCGGGTGTAATGGCCTTTGTCATTTTTATTTCTATAACTATTGCGATAATACATTTGCCCGTGAGAATGACTCACATAATCATGATGATAGTTGCGCCATTACCACTTATATTTCTTTACCCTTGGATACAATGCTTTTATTTTATGATTTATCATAATTTAAAATTGCGTCGTGCAGAAAAATTACAGATAAAATAAAATTGTAGAGACGCATTGCATGCGTCTCTGTGGATCGGGCTTGTTTACTGGAATAATCCGGAATCTTGCATAACGTGATCAGCCATAATTTGATGCGTATGCGTAGTTGGGTGAATGGCATTATAGAAAACAAATTGATCAGGATCTACGTTGTATTTATCGCCATATGCTTTCGCAAAGTGCGCATAGTACCACTCTAGCTGAGTGTTATTGCAAGTGTTAGCTCCACAAACATTTTGTGCTTGTTGTGTGCTCAAATCGAATTTATTTAAGAAACCATAACCTGCTGGATTCTGAACTATCTTATCTAAGAGTGGGCTCGGATTGAATGTATAAATATGTGCATCATGGTGCATTAGCATCATAGCGTGTAAGGGCGGATTGAAAAGATGCCCTTGGAGTGTCATAGTTTGATTAGTGAGCAAGATCAAATTCCAATAATTACAAATAAATTGCATGCTGGTTTGCATAGTAACCTCAGAGCCAACATGTTTAGGATTAGTGAACAGGGGTGTTACTGATATGTCTGGCATGCCGATAACAAGAAAATTGCGAGCATGTGCGCGCGTGTATAATTCATCTAATGTGTACAAAACATTTACCATGCCGTTTAAAATTACCTGTGCAGCTGAGTTTGGGTCAGTAATGGCAAGTAGATCGTTGGGGCCAGCCCAAACAACATAAAGGGTGGTGTTTGGATCGGAAAAGGTTTTCTGAGAGTTTAGAAAATTATCGGCCTGGAAATAAACATCTTTTGTTGTCGCGCCTGAAATCGCCCAGTCGTTACCTTGTGGGTTAGATAGGGATCCTGGTGTGGCGCGTAGGCTAAATTTTTCAGCGAAAAAATCGGCCCAGGTTTCTTTGCCAAGAGCATTTTTGCTTTTACCATTAGCCCAGTTAGTAACTGGAGCTGTTTGATCCGTCATTTCATTCGGAAAAACGCCCTGGAAGTTACCCATGTCAGAGAGGCTATCGCCGAAAAAATAGATGTGTTTAAAATTCGTTGGTAGTTGCGCATTTGCAATATTAAGTAAGGTGCAGCAAAGTAGCGTTCCTAGAGTTATTAAAATACTTTTTCTCATAATCTTGTTCTCCATTTTTATGATGCAAAGTGATAATTTACTTGGAAGCCAAGTAGGTTAGCATAAGCGCGATAATCCGCAGAGTATGTTTCTGGAAGTCCGCCGATTGTTTGGCTGCGATTAATGTGCGAATGTGCAAATAGGATTAAAGCGTAACCAGCATCAAAATCTAATGTTTTTGAATATTTATAATTCGCACCTAGAGTAATCCAAAAACGATTTGCATCAGGAATGCGAGCGGTTTTATAGGTTGTATCTGTCGGTGTTTGGTCAAAAGTAAAACCATTTCGTAAGGTCCATTTGTTATTTAATTTATAGCTTTGACCAATAGAAGCGCGCCAAGCATTATGATAATGCAAAATAATAGTTGATTGTTTTGGGTTGCGTAGAGGGTTAGTGAAATGCAGTGTTAAGTCTTTTAAAGAATCCCATTTGGTGAATTGTACATCACCATACCAAACCCACCTTGGTGAATAATTGTATTGGGCGCTTAAAGTGGCAGAGCCAGGTAGTGTAATGTTAGCAAATGCATCACTGTCGACTAGTTCGGGAAATAGGGCTTTTTGCGCTGGCGTTAAGCCAATAAATTTGCTCGAGCCTTGTAGGCGATGTTTGATTGGTGATCTTACAGCTAAACCTAAACGGAATGCTGGTGACATCTGGTAGAGAATGCCGAAATTAAAGCCGTAGCCCCAATCCTGTCCAGTTTCATCGGTTTCCACATCAGTGGTGGTTGGGCTAGGGACAATAACCATCTCATCAAGTTCAGCCCACATTTTTTCGGCATCAAAACCTACACCCACGGATAGTTTGTCATTAAGACGTATACCAGCGCTTAAGCCTAAGTTAATGGTGCTGATCTTTGATGTTGTAGAAAAGTATCTGGCGAGCGAGTCTTTTGGATAGATGGTTTCAAGTCCGAAGGGGACCGTGACACCAAAACCCCAAGCAAAGCGATCAGAGATTGGTTGAATGAAATGTACGCCAGGCATAATGCCGTGTGATTTTGGGCCTTTAGATGAGCCTGTGATAGGGTTGCCGCCGACTGTTGCTTGTGCATTATGAGTGCGGATATTCGCTAGTACACCGATAGCAGAGAGTGAAATAATAGGGTGGCCAACGAGAGGCATGCCGGCAGGGTTATAGTATTCAATGGAGGCATTGTCAGTATTAGTTGCCGTACCAGCATCAGCCGTACCAAGTATGGCGGCACTTTGTTCCAGGGATTGAAAGCTAGCTGCGAAGGTTTGAGAGGTGAAGGCGATGAAAGGTAAAAGGCATATAGTGAGCAACGTCTTCGAATATTTCATAGAATCTATTTCCTCTGTCGTATTTGGGACTGTTGCAAACCGAATTTATGCGGCATTAATGCGAGAAAAACCG
>JAGLTR010000108.1 GCA_023135155.1 Gammaproteobacteria bacterium | reverse complement strand
AGATTTACCAGCCAATAGATAATTACCGCATCGTTAATTTGCGTCATAAAACCAACAAAAGCAATTATTGGCAACCAACCAACAAGCCAAATAAACAATCCATAAGTTAAGCCCTTACCGACACGACGACCTGGTAACGACTCCATGATAACCGCATAAAATAAGGAAAAGAAAAAAGTAAAAATCAACCCAAGAAAAATTAATAAAACATACGGCACATGCACACACCAAATTGCAACTGGCAAAACACTATAAACCCAGCCAAACAATAGGCCATCAGTGGCACCAATCCAAACAACATGCAACACCCAAAGAACTATTGCCGCCAAAATAACTTTTCCGAACTTCATCGCACTCTCCTTGATCGAAATACAACCCCATAATGGTAACAATAAAGCGAAACTTGTACAAAGCCACCGAATAACCGATAATTGCACACATCTCTAGCAACAACCACCAAGGAAGCTCATGAACACAACAAGCATCCCAAAAAATTTCTTAAAAAATCCAATTCACTTTCTCGCCTTAGGCTTTGGTAGCGGTCTGGCACCAATCATGCCTGGGACTATCGGCACCTTAGTAGCAGTTCCTCTCTATATGCTAATGCACTACCTGCCGCTAAAATACTATCTCATAGTAGTCGCGATCATGCTGGTGGTCGGTTTCTGGATTACTGACAAAACGGCGAATGATCTACAGATCAAGGATCCCGGTTGCGTTGTCTGGGATGAGATTGTCGGCTATCTAATAACCATGATCCTAGTGCCTTTCAACTGGCAAATGATGACTTTAGGCTTTATTTTCTTCCGCATTTTCGATATCTGGAAACCATGGCCAATTAGCTGGGTGAATGACAATATGCGCAGCGGCATCGGCATCATGCTCGATGATGTTGTGGCAGCTGTCTATGCAATCATCCTATTACACTTTGTAATCATTGTTTGCCCAATGACCTGCATATAACGATTCCAGCCTGTGGATAACTCTGTGAGTTAAATTAGACCACCAATGCTAACTTGTTGTAATAATTGCCATAATCTCAACGCGACGACAAATCAATGCGTTACATAAACACTATAAGTATCAACGTGTTACAGAGATGTTTCAAGCTTGCATTGAGTATTATCGCTAAGCTACTAATCTTAAACGAAATGGGGTTTTAGGCTGTGAATAAACAATTTGAATGCACCAAACTAAGCCTCGAAGATTTACCAAAAATCATAGAGATAGAACAATCTGCTCACGTATCGCCTTGGACAAGTGGTGTAATTAAAGATTCTCTAAAACAATACGAATGCTGGGGGCTAAAAAACAACGATGAGCTCATCGGCTACATCTTTTTCACACTACGCACAGGTGAATGCGAAATCCTTAACCTCTGTATCGCACCAAAGCACCAGTGTCACGGCTATGGCACTACTCTTCTCACAGCTATCCTAAACCATGCAAAACATCAAAAAATCAAAATGGCATTCCTCGAAGTAAGAAACTCTAATCAACAAGCTTTAAAGCTATATGACAAACTCGGATTTAATGAGACTGGCATCCGCAAAAACTACTACCCAACTAAGAGCGGTCGAGAAAACGCCATTTTGCTTGCAAAGGATCTATCATAAGCATAACATAATATGATACACTTTGAACTACAAATAAGAATACAATTATGACTGCAATCTCCATCAGACTGACAAACAAATTCGTAGACGAAACTGATGTGCTCGCACATAAACTACATATGTCACGCACCGAATATATTCGCCATGCCATTGAGGAAATGAATCGCCTCGTAGCACAAAATGAGAGAAAAAAACGCATAGCTAATGCCAGCCTAAAAACGCGCGCTGAAAGCATGCGTGTCAACCGTGAATTTAGTGAGATAGAGCATGACCCAGAAAATTAATAGCGGAGAAATATGGACCGCCAACCTAGACCCACGCAATGGCACTGAACCCGGGAAAAAACGACCGGTATTAATTATACAAGACCAAACAATGCTAGACATGCTGCACCCTTCAACCATTATAATACCTCTAACAACCAAGTTAATCGATAATCTAGAACCACTAAGAATACGCATTAAAGCTCAAACATCTCTTAAGAAAGACTCTGATCTACTGATGGATCAAATTCGAGCCATTGACAACTCACGCCTCATAACAGGCCCAATCGCCAAACTAGACAATCTCTTAATGCACAAAGCCTACAGAGCTATCGCAGAAATACTAGGCATTCCATTTCTAACAACAACCCTCTCTACCAACAAATATATAGGTATTGCAGAAGACCCAGCGCCCTATCGACGCAAACCTTCCTAAACTAATAACCTAGATAATAAATACAAATATCATTATAATTCACGCTCATTTCACGGAAGCACTTATGACGCAAAAAAAATATCTCATCGCCGGACTAGTTACCATAATTATTCTGGGTCCATTCTGCGTAAGCATGGCGACAAAGCATCGTCATAAAGACACAACTATCAAAATTAGCCAACCAGCGATCCCTGTTGAAGCCACAAAAGTAACGGCTACCAATATCCCCAATCAAGTCCACTCACTAGGCAGTCTTTACGCCGACCAATCCGTTACCATTAGCTCAGAGGTAGACGGGCGCGTACACAAGCTTTTCTTCCAAGATGGCCAACAAGTCGCGCAAGGTATGCCAATAATCCAATTAGATAACGCCAAAGACCAAGCAAACTATGACTCCGTCACTGCCGCCTTAAATGTAGCCCGCAACAAATACAACCGCGCCCAAAAACTCTGGAATGAAGGTGCCGTTTCTAAACAAGATCTCGAACAATTGAAAGCGGATGTTGAAACAAAGTCAGCTGATGTTAAAAGCGCACAAGTTGCCCTGCAACAAAAAGAATTAACTGCGCCCTTCTCCGGCACACTCGGCGCATTTAATACACAAGAAGGTGACTTTATCAGCAAGGGTAACGCTTTGGTCACTTTAGTTAACACAAAAGAATTAAAAGTAAAATACACCCTACCAGAAGTATTACGCCCACAACTACAACGAAACCAACAAGTCGCAATTACAACTGCCGCTTATCCAAACAAGAAATTTTACGGCACAGTAACCTTCATCGCGCCAGCAGTTGATGTAGCAACGCGCAGCATTGGCATACACGCCGAAATAAACAACGATCAAGGTCTACTAGCTCCTGGAATGTTCGTGCAGGTAACACAGAGCATCAATGTCCAAAAAGGCGCGCTAGTTATTCCGGAACAAGCTATTATTGCAGATGTTTCTGGATATACGATTTTCGTGATAAGAGATGGCAAAGCACACAAAACGAACATTAAACTAGGTGCGCGCGTTGCCGGCATGGCTCAAGTTTTAAATGGCTTACAACTAGGGGATTTAGTCGTCACCGCTGGACAACAAAAATTAAGTGATAACGACACTGTCCAAATAATAAATAACCAACAATAATGAAACTACCAGAAGTTTGCATAAAACATCCTGTCTTTGCTACCGTCTTAAGCTTAGTGCTAATGCTAATCGGACTTGTTAGTTACCAAAGATTAGAACTAAGATTTTTTCCAGAATTAACTCAACCAATAGTTTATGTTTCTGTGTACTACGAAGGCGCCAGTCAACAAACCATGGAGACCAGCGTCACCAAACAAATTGAAGATGCTTTAGCTGGCGTTGATAATATTGAAGCAATTTATTCCGGCAGCGCTAATGCCTGGAGTCGTTTTACGATTCTATTTCGTCCTGGCGGCGATTTTCAAGAAGAGGCCAATGAAGTTCGCAATAAAATATATGGCATCCGTGATCAATTACCAACCGACGTTCACCCCCCTACAGTCACCGTCGGTGGTAGTGGCCAAGAATTGCTCCATGTAACGTTCATTGATCCTAATAAATCCGCAGGACAAATTCGCGACTTTATTGAGCGCAATGTCTCACCACTCATAAGACAGATTGAAGGCGTCGGCTCAGTTGGCATTCATGGTGCCAGCGAATATGCGATGCGCATCTGGCTTAAGTCAGCCGCCATGGCAGCACTTAACGTCACCGTAACCGATGTTAAAACTGCCCTAGAAGCTAACAACATTAGCTTTCCAGCTGGTGCCATACAAAATCCTTGGCGCAATTATTCGATAATTTCACGCACGCAATTAAAAAGCGTAAAAGACTTTGCCGACATAATAATCAAACAAGAAAATGGCCGCATCATCCGTTTTAAAGATATTGCGACCGTGAAACTTGGTAACTTAAGCCTACAAGATGCACCCATGCGCATTAATGGTAAACCGGGAATTGATGTCGATATAAGACCTCTACGCACCGCAAATCCAATTGCTGTTGCCAACAAAGTTAAAAAAGAATTAAAGACCATAAAAGTTAATCTGCCCAAAAGCATGCAGATGAATATTAGTTATGATGCGTCACTATTTTTAAACTCCTCTATCCACGAAACTTTAATTGCAATTGGCGAATCAATACTTCTAGTTATATTAGTAGTATTAGCATTTCTAGGTTCACTTAGAGCTGCAATTATTCCTATCGTTACGATCCCAGTTTGCATGATTGCAGTTTTCTCAGTCATGCTGCTTTTTGGCTTTACAGTAAACACCATTACTCTGCTGGCAATGGTTCTGGCAATTGGACTGGTGGTAGATGATGCCATTGTAGTTTTAGAAAACATTCACCGCCATATCGAAGAAGGACTACACCCGCTACAAGCCGCTCTCTTAGGCAGCAAGGAGATCGCGCTACCAGTTATCGCTATGACCTTAACGCTAGCCGCCGTATATGCACCAATTGGATTTGCACAAGGTTTTACCGCAGAAATTTTCAAAGAGTTCGCCTTCACGCTTGCTGGTGCTGTAATAATTTCCGGCTTTACTGCACTCACACTTTCGCCAATGATGTGTAGCGAATTATTACAAACAAAAACCCATGACACTAAAGCTGTGCATTTTATTGACCACATTTTCGGCAAGATCTCGACCTTCTATCAAAAAATCCTGCAAACGGTTTTATTAAAACGCGTCGTAATAATTCTTGTTTTACTTGGCATTGCTGTTTTTGGTTTTATTATATTTAAAACTCTTGCTTCTGAATTTCTACCCAAAGAAGATATGGGACTTATTCAAACTACAATTTCTACACCAAGCGGTTCAAACCTTGACTACACAAATAAATATACAAAATTAGTTGAGCAACTATTCGCCAAAACTCCTGAAGCAAATAATTATTATGCTAATGTCGGCTCTGGTTCCGCCACACTTGCCATGACCTTAAAGCCATGGCAACAGCGCAAACGCACATCAATGCAGGTCGTAAAACAACTCTCCAAAAAAGTGGCGAAAATCCCAGGTATTGAAGCCAGCATATCCGTTCCAGATCCAGTAGCATACGGACTAGGCGGAAATGACATTAGCTTTAATATTATGACAACGGGCAGTTATGCGGATTTACGCAAGCCAACCGAACAGTTCATGCAAATTCTGCGCCAATACCCCGGCCTCCAACATGTTGACACCAATTTAAAATATGACTCACAGCAATACGCGCTAACAATAAATCGTAATTTAGCTGCAATCACGAACGTCAACCTACAGGATATCGCCAATACCGTACAAGCAATGCTAGGCGGCCAACATATTACCGATGTACAAGCTGGCACCAGAAGTTATCCTGTTATGGTTCAGATGCAAAAGAGCGATCTTAAAAACTTTATCGGCTTTAAAAAATTGTATGTGCGTAATGCCAACAATAAAATGATTCCCTTATCGAGCCTGGTAAAACTTACACCAGTTATTGGCACCCCAACACTTTCACATTTTAACCGCATGCGTAATTCCATAATCATGGCCAACCTCGCACCTGGCTATACAGAGAGTCAGGCTATTAATTACATATTAAGCCTAACTCCAAAAATTCTCGGCCCTGGTTTTCATTATGCATTTGATGGTAAAGCGCGCGACTTCTTAGCCTCGCAAGGCGGAGTTACAACGATATTTATTCTCTCGTTTATTTTTATCTATCTGGTTTTGTCCGCACAATTCGGCAGTTTTATCGATCCATTTATAATTTTATTAGCAGTACCACTATGTATAGTTGGCGCGCTATTCACTTTAAAAATCAGTGGCGGTACGCTGAACGTATATTCACAAATCGGTTTAGTCACCTTAGTTGGCATGATAACGAAACATGGCATTTTAATAACACAGTTCACCAATAATTTACGTGAGCAAGGCACGCCATTAAAAGAAGCCATAATCAAAGCTGCAACCATTCGCCTACGCCCAATCCTAATGACCACCAGCGCTATGATCTTCGGCAGCATACCATTAGCATTCTCTTCAGGCCCCGGCTCAGTAGGCCGCAACCAAATAGGCTGGGTAATCGTCGGCGGCCTATTCTTCGGCACATTCTTCTCCTTAATCGTAGTCCCAATAGCCTACTCCTACTTCGGCAAACTAAAAAAATTCCACCCCATAAACAGCGAAATGTATGTGACTGATAAGCAGCAGTGACACTATGCTTTCGTAGAGACGCCCAACCTGGGCGTCTTTCTCAAATTAATGAGACGCCCTAGTAGGGCGTCTCTACGTTCACCATGAATCGCACTTAACCATACATAAAATAATCATCCTCTTCCCAACTTTGCGGATTATTAATTATATATTCTGATACGCGCTGCAAATCTTCATAATTGCGAATCACATGATCATAAAATCGCGATTGCCAAGAAAAGTTTGGGTTAATGTTACGAGCCACAATTGTGCAAGCTCGCTTATATTGATTTATAACAACACCCAAAACTCCAGCACGCCAACGCCTCTCTTTCGTAGAGACGCCCAACCTGGGCGTCTCAGCACCAAAAACCTGAATTTCATGATCAAACATTAAAACGCCATGAACATGATTCGGCATAACCACCCTCTCACCAAGTTCAACAAATGCAAAATGCTGAGGAATATCTTCCCAATATTTTTGTGCAATAACACCTAATTCAGAATATTGCATTTGATACCGCTGCTCACCCTGAGATGGAGACGCGATAAATCGCGTCTCTACAGTTGAGTTATTCACAACATTACCGAAACAACACGCCTTTTTTGCAGTACAAATCGTCACAAAATACGCCCCATTTTGCCCATAATCATAATCTTGCAGCCGCATTGATGGGGCACGGTATTTATCTTGATACTTGGCGTTCCTATACTGTGCGCCACTACCACTCATATCTTTATCTCCAGCCTTTTGAGACGCCCAAGTTGGGCGTCTCTACACCATACCAAAACAACCCAACTGACCACATACCGTAATTTTCATCCACCTTGCCTAACACCACCCAAACCGCGTAAAATGTATAGCTCAATCCACCAGGGAGAAAAAAATGGAAATCTTACTAATCTTAATCATCGTCCTAATCGTACTCGGCTTCTGGTTCATCACCGTTTACAACAAACTAATTCGCATGATCGAAGAGGTAAACAACAACAACAAACAGATCGACATTCAACTCGATCGTCGCTTTAAAGTTTACGAGTCATTAATTGAAGTCGTGAAAAAATATATGGACTACGAAAAAACGACACTAAAAGATGTTGTCGCTCTCCGCGGTCAAGCACAAAAAGCGCAACAATCAGGCGATGTTAAAGCCCGCATGAATGCAGAAGACTCCATCTCAAAAATCGGCGCTAATTTAAATCTAGTTTTTGAAAACTACCCAGATTTAAAAGCCGATAAAAATGCGCTGCAACTACAAGAAGAAATTGTTAATACTGAAAATAAATTAACCTTCGCCAAACAAGCCTTTAACGACAGCATCGAAAGATATGAAGCCACTCGCAAATCATTCTTCGAATCAATCGTAGTCAGCATGATGAGCGCAAAACTTCTAAAACAGTTCACCTACTGGGGCATCACCGACGAAGAGCGCACCAAACAGGAAGACTACAAAGTCAAACTATAAGCCTTCTCTTGTATTCAAACAAAAAGCCCCGAAAATATCGGGGCTTTTTTATGGCCTTTATACAAAACTATATAGCAGCCTTATCTCTTCTGCCCACAGTTCTGGGTCAATAGTCTCTAGAATTAGCGGGATATCATCCATGCGCTGATCTTGCATAATTAATTTAAATGCCTCGAGACCAATATTACCTTTACCGATTGACTGGTGTCGATCGAGTCTACTTTCGAAGGTAGATTTAGCATCATTTAAATGCATACCTTTTAAATATTTAAAGCCCACAACTCTCTCAAACTCTTGCCAAGTTTTTTCATAACTCTTTTTATCACGAATATCGTAACCAGCTGCAAACATATGACAGGTATCGATACAAACACCAACACGTTTTTTATCTATTGATTTATTTATTAAATAGGCCAGATGTTCAAATTTATAACCGAGATTACTACCTTGGCCCGCTGTGTTTTCAATAACAAGAGTAACGCCTTGCGTTTTCTCTAATGTCGCATTCATACAATCGGCAATTAAATCGAGACACTTTTCTTCATCAATAAGTCGCAAATGACTACCAGGGTGAAAATTTAATAGCTCCAAACTTAATTGCTCACAACGCTGCACCTCATCTAGAAATGCATCCAAAGATTTAAGCCTTTTCTCTAAATCTGGGTTACCTAAATTAATTAAATAACTATCATGCGGCAAAACATGCTTTGAGGAAATACCACTCGACTTTAAATTCTCTTGGAATTTTTTTATCTCTAAATCTTGATATGGACGCACCACCCATTGGCGTTGGTTTTTTAAGAACATAGCGAAGGCTTTAGCGCCTATCTCTTTTGCATTTAAAGGGGCGTTAAAAACACCACCAGATGAACTCACATGCGCGCCAATATATTTCATGTTTTTTCCTGCTGTTTAGATCGCTTTAATATAGTGCTTTTGATGTTTATTGTAAACCGTAGAGACGCCCAACCTGGGCGTCTTTTCCCAA
>JAGLTR010000107.1 GCA_023135155.1 Gammaproteobacteria bacterium | reverse complement strand
CAACGTTTGCTGATCGTTTTTCAGATCACCAAGATGTTGTAAAGCTGCATTTATAGCGGCATCCATAAGATTGCCAGATTGAAGCGTCTTAACACCGGCTAAGAAATACTCTCGCCTTTTAGCTAACGTAGTTGCTTTTTGTTGTGCGCTAAAATACAAATCTGCAGTCGCACGGTATGCTCCAACTCCAAGCGCATATTTTGCCGCCTGAACTAATTCAACTGTGGAAAGCGTTTTAGCATTTTTAGCAACATCACTATAAATTTTCGCTGCTATCTCTTTTTCATTGGTTGCACTTGCTACGTTTGCAATGAAAAGTAAATTGCGAGTGGATAGCGGCGCATATTGCAGGACATTAAGTTGTTCTCGCAAAAGAATGGTGTTTGCTTGGCGATCAGGGTCACTTGGCTTTAATGCAAAAGTTTGACTAGCAATTGCCTGAAAATATAAATATGCAATTTGCCACTCTTGTGCGGTTTTTGGATGTTTTTGAACGTATGGATATAAACCACTAATAGCCTGTTTCTCTTCACCCGCCGCTACACGTTGTTTTGCTAATTCAATTTTGAGAGTCATGTTGTTTGGATGCAGATGATGCAAGCCTATTAGATATTGTCTAGCAACTCGATCAGGCTTTTGTAATGCTTTAAGTTCAGCTGTTAAGCTATTCTTTGGATAAAGAAATATTAGAGTTACTATTAAAGAAGCAGAAAAAACTATAACAAAATGTAGCGGCGCAAATTTAAGGCCCCAGATTTTTCTTAGAGCTACGTTGTATTGCGCACGTAGCGGCTGTAGTTCCTTTTCCAAGAGCGTAGAGTGTAACTCGTGCATTAACAGAGTCTCCAGATATATTCCTACCATCACAGGTTAAAGAATATCCATCCATATTCGCAAACCCCAATTGTATAGGTAAATGCCCACTTAGAGCAAAAAGTATTTTGTTATCAATAAGCTGATATTTAATTATTTTTGCGTTTGCATTTGCAAGATATGGAGTTTGTGGCGGCTTACTCTGCGTTGTTATCACAGTAGATGTTTGCGGCCCTAAATGGATATAGTTGCTATTATTGATTTTCCTGAACCCAATAATATTGCTGCTTTTTTGTAAATCAGGATACATACTTTGTGGCAAACGTAATTCGCGTAATGCACCGCTATTGCGAATAAGCCAATTGTTGCCTTGCCTAGCAATAACTAGCCTATTGAAGTCTAATACTTTATCGACATATTCTGATGCATAAATGTTGAACACTTGCTGTTTTAATGCCCAATTATAGACGTACTTTAATGCAGCTAAGGACGCCTTCTTAGTCGCTGAGTAAAAATGGTAATAGATATCAATAGGTTTGTAGCGTGTCGGCGTATTTGTCAGTTTGAATGTTTCAACGACTTTGCGATAGCCATAAAACGGTCCTTTCCATAAATTTGTATATATGTTCTCATTCTGGTTGGGAGCATAAACCTGAAAATACTTACCTTTATAAAGTCCTAAAGCAGCTATGTTAGTAATAGAGTTATTGGCGTAGGTGATAGTGGTATCACCGCCATTCATATTGCGCAAACCATCTTTATAGGTTAGCGCAACAGCAGAGTCTGCCGGATCACAATCTCCTGTCCACAAAAAGACTTTGCAGCGTTTTCCTGCTGACGCCAAATTCTTATTGATATAATTCATGGAACCTGTTATCTCAGCCTGAATATTAAAAGTATAATTTTTCACCGGCAGATAAAAATCCTTATTTTTCGCTACTGATTTATCGACCATATGATCAAGTTCTTGCCATTTGTATGGGTGTGAATAAGAGTGGCTGGCTATTTCAACCCAAGGGAGCTGATAAATAGCGCGTGCTATATCTTCAAGCTGAAGTGCATACTGCGGATATAAACCACTTTGTGCGATTTCTGCTTGAATAATTGAAATATCAGTAGGTATTTTATATTTTTCAAGGATCCGTTTGAGCAAGATTTCGCCTGCGAATCCGCCCTTATACCATTCGCCTTTACTAACAAAGCCATCACCGTCTACGTGCACCATCATTAAGCGTCGTCCATTTTCAGTTGTGACATCAGGTACTGGCATTAACGGCAAACGAAATGCTTTGCGAAAGAATGCAAAGGGATTGATTATCCATCTAGTTTGATCGTTAGGTAAATCAACAGTAATAAAAGGATTTTCAGCATACCCACCCCAAGGAGTTATCGCAACAACATCACTTTTTGATTTATTATTTCCAGTGAGCTGCAGTTGGACACTGCTATCCTTCACCGTAATTGGGGTAAACTCATAAGGATTTGGATTGGACTGAACCTCATAGCCAATCATTTTGGTTTGTTTTGTAATATGAACCTTAGTTGGTGTTGATGCCGCAGTGTTAATACTTATGCCCAGCGCTTTTTTGAACCGTCCTAATAATTCAGCACGTATGCCACCCATTAAAACTAATGGAATATGTTGATGTATTTGTCTTATAAGCCAATTCTGAAGCTTAGAGTGTTGTACTAAATAGTTTGTATCCATCCAAACGAGAATCCCAGCATATTGACCTTTCAGCACATGATCACTGAGGGAAAAATCACGAACATTACGATAGATAAAAACATATCCCATGTAATTCATAGGCATAGCGGCATATGTTTGCGGTGATGAGGTCATCAGTGATTCAGGTGATTTGCTATCATAAAAGACGAGAATTTTGCGTGGCATCACCTCAATATTTCCTATGCCTAAGCTTTGCAAGTCATTGTCTGTTACCCACGGAATAACTCCGAGCGCACTAATCTTACTTGCAAGTTCACGTTGTTGCTGTTTTGTTGCAGTAAGCGGTAGATAATCAATGCTGATAACAGGCAATCCATAAGCTTTAGCTTCTTTAAATTTATTCATCAACCAAGTGCGATCGTTTTGCGATACGGTGACATACTTTTTGCTAGCTTGGTTCCATCCGCGAAACAGTGATTCTGCAGCGACTGCGTAGACATCATTATGAACTTGTGGTAATAGTTCGAACCCTCTATTTAGGATGATTTTGATCTGCGGATAACGTTGCTTTATTTGATGAATTAGCTTTACTAAGCCGTTCACATAGGTCGCTTGCTGCTGTTTAGTTTTTAAAACCAGCTCATAAGAGTCAAGTGTATCTAGAAAAATTCCTTTATAGCCACTGTTCCAGAGTGGCTTTATAATCTTATTAAGATAATATTCACGGCAAGTTGTTTCTCTTTGGTCCACAATGTTTGCTTGCCACGCTTTATTCCGTCCAATAATACATTGCTTCGGCAGTGATAAGTAAGACGTCTCGTTATCAGTTTCTCCAGTATTAACATAGGCGAATAATTGACTATTTTCACTATTGTGCTGTTTTGGATTGATGTTTTTATTCGGCATAACAACAGCCACATCAAAGGCCTGCAATTCATTAGGTGGCAGAGTATGACCGTAATAGAAAGCGACACTCGATAATCTCTGTGTTGGTTTGGCATAGCTGTTTGATAGATAAAATACAGCCGCTAGACCAGACATGACAACAAAAACAATCTTTTTTAGCATATTAAACTCGCAATAAAATTACGTAACCCCTGTTTGAGAGTATGTTCAGGGTCAAAATGCAGATATTCCTTGGCCATATTTATATCAGCAACTGAATAGCGCACATCACCTTTGCGATACGCCTTAAATTGCACATTAAATTTGCAGTTCAGAATACTTTCTATTGTTTTAATTAAGCATAATATCGAAATCCGCTTGCCTGTTCCTATATTGATAACACCGCTATAACGTGAAATCAAAGCAAGATAATTAGCTCGCACAACGTCATGTACCGCAATAAAATCACGTGTTTGCTTCCCATCACCGTAAACAACTATTTTGTTATCTTCAATGCCTGAACATAAAAACTTTGAGATTACACCAGAATATACCGATTTGGGATCCTGCCTAGGACCGAAAACGTTAAAATAGCGCAGTGCTAAAACTGGCATCTTATACAGACGATGATAAAGTTCGCCACACTGTTCATCATAGAACTTGCTGAGAGCATATGGAGATAATGTATAGCAATTTCTGGCGTGTTCTTCTTTGCAAGGAATCACTTCAGGATTGCCATAAACACCAGCGCTAGAGGCATGCACTAAACGAATTTTCGGATTAATCATCCTTATCGCATCAATAAGGCACATAAACCCACATGTGTTGATATCAAATGTTTCCCGTGGATTTTCTACAGATAGACTACCTGAAACTTGCGCAGCGAGATGTAAAACATGCGTAATACCGTCAAGTGCTTTTGGTAATATTTTCATGTCACGAACATCACCACATTTAAACTCTAAGTTGGGATGTTTCAGGTTAAGGTTAGCTTTCTTTCCTGTGGATAGGTTGTCTAATACCCTAACTCTATGTCCCTGAGCAAGAAGGTAATCAACCGTATTGGAACCAATAAATCCAGCACCACCTGTTACTAATACATACATATTTTTTCGCGCCATGCTAACTACTCCTTAGAAACTGTGATTTTTGCTATATAGCTTATAACCTGCTCAACTAGCTTTATAGTCATTTGGGTTAATTCGTTTATTGGGCCCCAGTCATTACCTTTTGCTGCATATTCCAAGATTAATGCAGTTTCTGTGAATTGTATAGCCCCAACAGTCCCAGCTTGGATTGAAAAGTGGACAAAAGAGAATAGCTAATCTTTAGAACCTGCTGATAATTTTGCATTTTTCTGCCTGATGGTATATAAATACCTTCGGAATTAATCATATAAGGAGATACGTATGGCTGCTTCTGAGTCTAAACCTGAATCAGGAACCTCTTCTAAACCTATCCGCAAAAAACATATGCTTAGCATGTTTGCTCTAGCAATGCTGAATGTTGCCGCGGTAATGAGCTTACGTGGCTTACCGATGATGGCAGATACTGGCTTACAGATGATTTTCTATCTCATGTTTGCCTCACTCTTTTTTCTTATACCTTGTGCACTTATTTCAGCAGAATTAGCTACCGGGTGGCCTGAGTCAGGCGGTGTCTATCGCTGGGTAAAAGAGGCCTTTGGTTCGCGCTGGGGTTTCGTGGCTATCTGGCTACAGTGGATCCAGAATGTGATCTGGTATCCAACGGTCCTGGCCTTTGCTGCTGCTGCCTTGGCATATCTCTTTCATGATCCAAAATTAGCCGGTAATAATGTCTACACCGCAGTGGTAATTTTAGTGACTTATTGGTCTGCAACGTTTATCACATTTAGTGGTATGAAGGTTGCGGGCTCAGTTACTATGGCGGGTGTACTTTTAGGAACGATTCTACCAGGTCTATTAATTATCGTTTTAGGATTTATTTGGTTCTTTACTGGGCATCAAATAGCATTTATGCAAGGATCTCTAAGATTTCTGCCAGATTTTTCGCAATTTAGCAATGTTGCGTTCTTAGCCAGTATTGTTTTATTGTTTGCTGGTATGGAGGTTGGAGCTGTGCATGTTCGTGAACTCAAAAATCCAAAGGTAGATTATCCACGCGCGGTATTTGTAGCTACATTAGTTATTATCTTTGTTTTTGTTTTAGGTTCACTTGCTGTTGCGGCAGTGGTTCCTACATCAAAACTAAGCTTAACTGCTGGTGTAATGGAGGCATTTAGCAAAATGCTCTCAGCTTATCACTTGCATTGGTTGCTACCAATAATGGGATTGTTTATTGCCTTTGGAGCGTTAGGCGGTGTTTTGGCTTGGATTTCAGGACCGAGTAAAGGTCTATTGGCTACTGCAAAATGTGGTGAGATTCCACCCTTCCTCGCCCATACCAATAAGAAAGGCATTCAAACGCATATCCTAATTATTCAAGGCATAATCGTAACAGTTTTATCATCGTTATATTTGGTTATGAATAATGTTAATAATGCCTTTTTCTTGCTTTCAGCAATGACAATTACACTTTATCTTGTAATGTATTTACTGCTATTTGCTGCAGGCATAAAATTGCGTTATAGCCAACCAAAAGTACATCGTGCCTATAAAATTCCAGGTGGTAATTTTGGTATGTGGCTGGTTGCTGGTATCGGTATTTTAGCGGTGTTTTTTGCGCTTTGTATTGGTTTCATACCGCCTGCGCAACTTAAGGTTGGTACTCCAGCGCTCTATGTTGGTTTAGTCGTTGCCGGTTTAATAATTTTTGTAGGTGCACCACTTGTTATTCACGCTTTGAAAAAACCTTCGTGGCTTGCGCATCCAAATGTAACTAAAGAATAAAATAAGGGAGATTAATTATGGCTATTCATAAAGTTAGTGATTTAGATATTGAAGAGATGTTGATTTCAACATATGGCTCACATGATTTTGACCATCCAGTTTCAAAACACGTAATGCCAGATAGCGAGATACCAGCAGATCATGCATATAGCCTTGTTAAAGACATGCTTATGCTCGATGGTAATGCACGTTTGAATCTAGCTACTTTCGTTAGTACCTGGATGGAACCTCAAGCAAAACAGTTGATGACGGATACTTTTGAGAAAAACATGATCGATAAAGATGAGTATCCTCAAACTGCAGAGATCGAAATGCGCTGCGTTAGTATGCTGGCGCATTTGTGGCGCTGTGAAAATGCTGAGGAAACGATCGGCTGTTCTACCATTGGCTCTAGTGAGGCGTGCATGTTGGGCGGTATGGCGCTAAAGTGGAAGTGGCGCGAGCGTCGTCGTAAATTAAATAAACCCACTGACAAACCTAATTTAGTTATGGGTATTAATGTCCAGATTTGCTGGGAAAAGTTTTGCCGTTATTGGGACATTGAAATGCGTCAGGTTCCTATGGCTCCAGGTCGCTACATATTAAATGCTGAAGAGGCAATAAAACTTTGTGATGAAAACACTATTGGTGTTGTCGGCATTATGGGTAGCACTTTTACTGGTGAATATGAGCCAATCAAAGAGATCAATGATGCTCTTGAGATATTAAATAAAAAAACCGGCTGGGAGATTCCGATTCATGTGGATGCAGCAAGTGGTGGTTTTGTTACCCCCTTCTTACAATCCAAATTAGAATGGGATTTTCGCTTGAAATGGGTGAAATCGATTAATGCATCTGGTCATAAATATGGTCTTGTTTATCCCGGTGTTGGTTGGATTGTTTGGCGCGATAAGGGTGAATTGCCAGAGGAGCTAATTTTCTGGGTCAATTATCTAGGCGGTAAGATGCCAACTTTTGCCTTAAACTTCTCCAGGCCTGGCAGTCAAGTCGTTGCACAATATTATAACTTCTTGCGTCTTGGCAAAGAGGGTTATCATCGAATACAACTTGTTTCGCAAACTGTTGCGAGAAATCTAGCAGCTGAAATTGCCAAGCTTGGTCCGTTCGAGTTGTTATCTGATGGTAGCGACATTCCTGTTTTCTGTTTTAAATTAAAGAAAGCTGAGAATTACTCGGTCTTTGATTTATCTGAAAGATTACGTTATTCAGGATGGCAAGTGCCGGCTTACACTTTCCCTGAAAACCTAACTAATGTTTCTGTTATGCGCATTGTAGTAAGGGAAGGTTTTTCTATGGAGTTAGCAAATTTATTAATAAAAGACATTAAGAAAGCTTTAGCGCACTTTGCTACACTGCCAAAAAGCAAGAAAACAGCTACTAAAAAGGACAAGGATCACGGAGGGTTCCACCACTAATTTTTAGATGTCATAAGTGAATAATGTCTGAGCTAGTATTAATTAAGCGTCGCACTTGCTGGCGCTTAGTTTTTTGTTGTGGTGAACTTCGCATTGCAAATAAACGGTTAGAATATGTCATTAGCGGATCTATATTACCTGCAGCATTATAGCCGGCAATATTTGGTGGATAACAGAAATCTTTGCCTTCAAATCTTTTAATATGCGCATCAGGGATGATACCGTTATCCCTCCATAGGGGTCTTAATGGCACATAAGATTCGTTGCGCAAACTTACATAACGCCCTATTCTCTTATCGCCTGGATTGCAACCTCTGCTTTGCACGCCTTGCTCAGATAATTCTAGATCAAGCGTGCTGACGAGTTGTAACCAAAAAGCGCGGTTTTTTTGAAACGCTCGCGTTAAACAAAAATTATGATTGTCATCGAGAATCAATTCAGCGGTTTCGTAATATTTTTTATGGCGATAGATATATACAGTAATTTCACGGCCAAACATATTTTCAGACCAAGCATTATTGCCATAATCTTCAACTGTCATTTTCATCGTAGTGTTACACCCATAACGCATAAAAATATCCGCCACCACATTCCAAGCAGTTGGCAAACTTTCATTTGCAACTGACATATGTAATTTCCAATCTGGTAATAAGTAAAGATGAGCAGCTTGTTGTGTATGATAAAATCGCCCTTCATTAGTCGCCAAACGGAGCCAACCATTGTTATGTAGTACATGATAAGAAACACCATTAACCAATCGGTCAGGACGTTGCGACTTAGGATCTGTCATGATCTGCGAATATGAAAATATATCTTGCTTAGGCAGCATACTCTAAAGTTAAGACATTATATTCTCATTGGCAATATACCGTAATCTAATTAAAATCGTAGTTATACTCTTCTTGATCAGGCATTATCGATGTCAAACAAGTATCGCGGTATTTTCTGCCTGGATAGACGCTCAATATAGTCAACTTAACCCAGCGCACTGTTACTTTATGAGGTAAACGTATCTTATGGGAATGTCTTTGATTCCTTAGCGTAGCGTAATAATGCTTGCCATTGGAAAGCGTAATACGAACCCTCTTTATACGATTGTTATCATAAAATGCGCGTGCACTCTTAGCATAACCATTGGTGATATATATAGACCTAAATTCCCCAGTCCCACCAGCAAATGTCACCTTAACCCACTGCCCTATGCCATCACCAGCTACACCTTCACACCATGCAACTTTATCGCTGGTATACAGATTTTTGGGGCCATAGGTATAGTGACCCTGAGACGGGAGGACTGAACTGACGATAAAGCGTAGTTGCCCAAATTGACCATGGGGCGCAGTCCAGCTAACAGGTGCTGCACTTGCAGCACAAGAAAATATGCACAATAAATAGGCTAGCAAAAGACGTTTCATAACTAATTCCCTATGTTGTAAAGAAGCTATTCTCGCATAATTTCTTGATAAATAACATATCCCAGATTGATGCAAGCTCATGCTTTTTAAAAACTTTTAAAAAAACAGATAGAAGCGGTTAGTATTTTATGTGACTTCTGGTAAACTGCGCGGAATTTTTCAACTTTGCTTAAGAGTAATTATCTATGCCACTACCATTCTTTTGTTTACCATGCAAAAAAAACAGGTCGCCGGAAACTGACCAGGCTTCAAGCAGGACACCATTGCTTGATATTTCCGGTCAACCAAGAACTGTCAACTACCGTACTATTTCTGATATTGAATCGCAGGAGCTATCCACGGTTCATAAACAAGCTGAGCCACCCGCATATACCGATCAAGCAGATTCAAGTCGAATTCTTGCTATTATAATAATTTTAATTGCAAGACTTTACGGGATGGGTAACTGCACGCTCTATGCAGAGTCAACACTTCTTGGTGTGTCTGGATTGATTGCAGCATTTTGGAAGACATTAGGCACCATTCCAACAATAATATTGAGCATTTGTTGCGAACTAACAATTATGTTTTTTTTAATGCCAACAATCCATGGGGCTTACTTACCTAAGCTGCAAAAAGCTATGGGACAAAGCAAATTTAAATTTACAAAGCGAGGAGCACTTGGCGGTTTTTGTAAAGGTGGCCCAACTGGATTCTCTGTTTATTTTATGTTGCGGAATTTCACACCTGAGATCGTAAAAGATAGCCTAGCGGGCGTAATATCTTTTGCATTAATATCGGTAGTATTTGTAATAGTACACACTCTTTGTGAAGGCGCTTTGTTTTCAGAAAAAGAGGATCAGAGCTTCAAAGAAATGCTCAAGTTTGTGCTAGGAATTTTTTCGATGCCATATGACCTTGTCAAATACGTGTCATCAACTAATTCTGAAGCTCCACCACCACTCAATTCAGCAAACGATATTGTACAGGATGAAGGACCACCGGCTTACGTGCCATAATAATACAAAATAACTCCCTCCTTTTCACGTATATACAGATTCATTTACTTAGGCATTTCAATTATTATTTATCATTGATAAACGAAGTAACAATTTCAGCGACTAACTCAGGATTATCTGTCGTGGTAAATCCTATGCCATCTAATAAATGCAGCTCAACATTTGTTTTCGTAAATGCCTCAACACTACGTTTTGCACTATTAGCTGAGTGATGGGGGTTAGTTGTTCCGCTTATATAAAGAACGCAGGCAGTAACTACAGACAGGCAATTTATTAGGTTGTATTTGGGTGCAACATTAAGTTTGAAATGCTTATCAAGATTATCTCTTATAAGGCAGTGTTGATAAAGCTCAGCAGGAAAAGGTTTTTTTGTGAATAATGGCACACACTCTTTTGCAAAACACCGCTTATTTTCTATAGTTGGATTCGTATAACAGTTATAAACTATCTCGCGTATTTCTGGGCCAGCCACCTCTTCATAATCATCCATTTTTGTATTAATATCAAAAAAAGCTTCAGTGTCGATAAGAATTAGCCCTTTGTACGCATTTGGATATAAAACTCCATATTGCATAGCAACCCACCCACCAAATGAAATACCTGCAATGTACAGATTTTTGATGCTGAGCGCTTGGCAGAAATCGTGCAAGTCTTTTGCCCACTGTTGCAAATTCCACTCATCAGGATTATCTCCATCACTACGGCCGCAGCCGCGATGATCATAAAGAATCACTTGTGCATCTTTTGCTAAAAGCTCAAAAAATGGCGCATGAAACGTATGGTCACCTGCCGGCCCACCGTGTGATGCAATGATTGTGGGTTTAATTCTAGCTTCAGATTTTGATAGATCTAATTCAGAACCATATATTTCAAAATACAATTTTGTTTTATCTGGGAGTGTGCAATATGGCATATTGTTCTCTCTTCATTGCAAAATGATGACATTACTATGATTGCTTTAGGATGACAATCTTGCAATTTGTTATAAACGATGTGGTATTTGTCATTTACACCACATATCTTTTTTTAGCTGGAGATGCGGAGTCAAGGCTTGGCAATGGACAACTAAGTTCTAGTTTGTAGTTTGAGATTAGAGGCCAAGACCTGGCGGATCCCCACAAATATTG
>JAGLTR010000106.1 GCA_023135155.1 Gammaproteobacteria bacterium | reverse complement strand
AGTGATCTGAAAAACGATCAGCAAACGTTGGTTGCCCTTACAAAAGTCGCTTTAGCGGCTGACAAACCTGATGTGGCGCAACGATTTATTAGGAAAGTGATATATTGAGACAACATCTAGGAAAATTTGTCGTATTTTTACTGTGTATTTGTTACACCACGTTTTGTGTCGCGCAAATACCAGCACAGCCACAGCCAGAAAGTTCTAAGGATGTGATTAAACTACCGTATAACACCAAAATCTATGAATTGGCATATAACACTTTCCTTGCTAGTAAAAAGTTAAATGATGCTCTGAATGTTGCCTTAGCTGCAGTGCAGCATAACCCTGACAATTTCATGTGGCGTCAGAGATTAGCTACAGTTGCAACCTGGACACAAAAACCTGATATCGCTTTTGAACAATGGTTCTATTTGGCTCGTAAGTCAAAAAGTCCTGATGCAATAAAAAATGCTATCAACTTAGGGCAAGCGCTTTATGAGTATGAGCCACTTGCTGAGCTCTATTTGATGAAAATTCGTCAGAATAGTGCTGATCAAAAAGCATGGATTGGGTATATAACCGCCGAAGAGGCTCGAGGACAACCTGAATTTGCGATTGATTTTCTAAAATCCGAGAACAAAAAACAACCTAATGTCTTTTATCTCAAGGAACTTGCAAGACTATATCAAAATACCGGCCAACCAGCTGCTGAGTTAATGGCACTGCGCAAAGTTGAGCAACAAACGGGTCAGACAACAGCAATTGCCTCACGTATTGCGGAACTGTATTACGCTAAGGGAGATCTTAAACAGGCTTATCAAGAACTTCTTGGCGCTTCTAATCTAGCTAAAGCCGATAATAATCAGTTCTGGCAAACTTTTGCCTATCTAGCATGGTCCACACAAGATACCAAACAAGCAAAGCGTGCTTACCACACACTTTTAAAGGCAAATAACTATACAAATTCTGATTTATTAAATTTAGTTCGCCTAGAGGTGACTGATAACCCTAAGCAAGCTTTGCAACTTGCTAACAAGGGTTGGCAGAAGTTTAAAAGCCATGATTTTCTAGTAACCGTTTTGCAATTAGCTCCTTCTCAAAAACAATGGCAACTTCTGCAAAACATTTTTCAAACCATACCTCACGATCAACAGCAACAGCTTGCTGATAAACCATATTATCTGAATGCTCAAACTAGTCTTTGGTTACATCAAGGTAAACTTGCTAAGGTGCTTGCGACTTACAATAAGGCGTTACGAGATCACCCGAGTAATGCCCGCTTAAAGGTTAACTATCTTTGGGTCTTGATAGATAACAATTTAGAAAAACCACTTACTAAGGTTTTAAGTCTTTGGGCAACACAATTAGCCTCTACCCCAGAGCTATTACCACCATATACCGCTGGTTATGCACTGCTAGGTAAAACAAAGATTGCATTAATCCTCTATCGCCAGCAATTTCTTGCTAAGAAAAATGATTATGATTGGCTAGTTAACTATGCAGATGAGTTTGATAGCGCAGATTATCCCCATATGGCGACACGTTTGCGACTTTATACTTGGAGCCATATTGCCAATACTAACTTTGATAAAGGCACGTTAGATGCAAAACTTACATACATTCGATTAGCCTCAATGTATGCGCAAGGTGATGTTGTATTAAGAGCCTTTGCACGAATAAATACCAGCTTAAAAGATAGTAGGGTTAATGAACAATTGATGTCTTGGGCGCTGGGTCAAGGAAATTATGCGCTTACTGAATATGTTTGGCACTATCAACCAGCTTCTTTCAAAGTTCCTGTATGGGTACAACAAACTGTTGCACTACATAATAATGATCGTGACCAGCTGCAGAAATTGCTAGATCACCATCGTCATAAATTACCGCACCGCGATCGTGTGCTTGCTGCTGAACGTATCTCGGATGATCGCCTGGCACAAACATTAGCTTACAAGGGTATGCAACAACATCCACGAGATTCACGCATGTACCAAATCATGGAGCGAGTATTTCTTAAGTCTGCAAATAACGTCGCAACTGGTCTACGTCTCCGCAGGGTTGGTTATTTAGGCGGCCCTGAGTGGCATTCATCCGCAAAATTATTTGCGACGCCACGCATCTATGTTGCGCCAACCTTCAACTTATGGCGCGTTTACTCGTTCGATAAAGATCAACTGCTTACACCAGTTACGTACCTACGCAACACAGGACTAAAGATTGGCCGTATTTATCGTGAAGGTGAAGCTAGCATTACGGTAGGGCAGACTAAAGCTATGAAGACTTACTATCATGCAGCTGCTAGCATCTCATACCGCTGGAATCGTAAAGTAACAACAACGCTTATGGCAGGGATCAACCAACCAACAACCGAATCAGCGCCACTTTTGTTAGCTGGTAAAGAGCACCTAATTAAATTTATGCTAGATTATCTGCATACTGAACGCGACTCGCTGCACTTAGAAATTGCACAACACTTTTTCTATACTCTATACGATCAATATCTAGGTAACGGTCAAACAGTAAATCTATATTTGCGTCATAAATTAGCACTAGCATATCCAGATTGGCACGTAGACGTTTTTGGTGCTTGGCGAAATTACAGCGCAAAGGATGAGCTGGTAACTGGTGAAGCTGGACGAGTAGTTCCGGGTACACAGACATCGAATGCTGACTTTTTTATGCTTGATAACGCTTTGGAATATGGTGCAGCTTTCGGCTATGGAGAAAACTTATTAGATGAATATACCCATTCTTGGCGTACATTTGGCCAGCTGGGGTTGTTCCATAACCTTGATACTGGTTTGGGTTCTTTATTAACCTTTGGAGTTGCTGGAACTGTGTTTGGCCGAGACCATTTGGCTTTCTATTTAACTGGTAGTGATAATTTTAACGATTTAAAACAACTAGAATATATGATTGGTATGACTTATAAACTTTATTTTTAACGGAGGTAATCAGACAATGAAATATTTTAAACTTGGGCTTTTAAGCGCTGTGTTGCTAATGCTAGCAGCATGTGCATCTATGACGATTGATACACAATCGAAAATACAGGTGTCAGCTAATACTCGCTGGGGTATTCTGCCTTTCGAAAACAATACGACGGTGCCGCAGGCTGGAGACCGCGTTGTAGCAATTACTCAAGGTTTATTGTTAACAAAAGGCATTAAACACATATACCTTTACCCGCGTCGCAATCAGTGTAAAAACTTAATCAGTTGTGCTAATCAAATGCCAAGTAGTCGTCGTATAAAAGCCTGGGCTCGTCGCAACCACCTCAACTACATAGTCAGAGGCACAGTGAACGAATGGCGCTATAAAGTCGGCTTAGATGGCGAACCAGCAGCTAACATCACCTTACAAATTTTAGCAGCTAAATCTAACCGAGTTGTTTGGAGCTCAGTAGGTAGTAAAACTGGTGGGAGTCGCTCAGGATTAAGTACCATGGGGCAGATTCTACTGAATAACATGTTTCTAAGCATAGTGGTACAGTAATATGTCGCAAGCGTCGCTAAGAAGAAAAATATTACCACATGCAAGTAAGTTCATCGTAAGAACACTTGAAAATTTGTTTATTACCGTTGGCTTACTTGCGGTTGGCTTTTATTTCCATCGCAGTGATCCTTTGTTTTTCTTAGGACCATTTCCATGGGTTATCTTGGCGCCGCTTGTTATTGCTCTACGCTACGGATTTTGGCAGGGACTAATTTCTAATCTACTCATTATCATGGGTATATTTGTTATTGAGCCTGCAACTATTTTAGCCAGTGTGAATGCTTATATTTACATGCTAGGAATGGTGCTTACGACATTTATTTGTGGCGAGTTTAACGACACTAGTAGTTATCATCTTTTACGGGCACAACAACTTAATAGTTACGCACGCGAACGTTTACGTAACTTAACTAGATCTTATTATGTAGTAAAACTTTCACATGATCGCTTAGAACAATCGATTGCAACAAAACCAATAACACTACGAAAAATTTTCGAGGAATTACGCGCTATTTTAGCCATTGATAAGGGTAGAGTTACTGGGGATTCTGCTGATCGTTTTATCAATTTGCTTGAACAGTACTGCTATATCACTAGAGCAGGATTTTTCAAAATTGAAGATAACAAAATAGCTGCTGAACCAGTAGCGTATGTTGGTGAAAAGTTCTCCATAAAAAATGATGATATTTTAGTTATGCAAGCGCTGTCAAATAAGGCCGCGAACTATTTCTCGATTAATCAGCTGGAGGCGCAACAATTTACTGATTACCTGGTTGTTGCGCCGATGCGCACTAGTGACGGCAATAATCTTGCGCTTCTGGTCATAAAAGATATGTCATTCTGGTCATTAAATAATGAAGTATTGCAAATTCTATATGCATTATTGTCATATTTTGCGGATGAAGTATGGTCAACACGAATTGCACACGAATTCCTCCTGCGATATCAAGATTGTCCACTAGGTTTTGCCTCTGCATTTTACAAATTACGTCGTTTACAAATTGAAACAGGTATAGACAGCGTACTCATCATATTTGTTATTAATAAATCAGAAGAAAAATACCATCTTCTACTGGAAGCCGTTGAAAAAGAACAGCGTTCCTTAGATTTTAGATGGGTGCATGAAACTGATGACAGTATTTTGTTGCTAGTATTAAAACCATTTTTTAGCACCGAATTAATTAATTACTACGTGGATAAATACGAGAAAAAATATGCTAAAAACAATATTGTATTATTTAGCCAGCTTATCACTAACGAGAATCCAATTAACTTAACCACACAGGTACTGCAAGAAATACATGGAAATTAGTGTCGTCATAATATACGTTTTACTTGCGATTGGATTGAGCAACTTTTGCGTTCTTTTGTTACCGTTACGTCTACGCCATAACTTTTATTATACCGCCATATTGTTTAGCGCCTTCTCAATTTTCATCCCTGTATTTGGAATATTGGGGATCATTATTTTTACGATCTGCACTCATTTCATGAAAGACCCACATTACATCCAATATATTAAACAAGTAAAATATCCTCCTTTTTTAAAAGAGCATATAGTTGAGCCAAAAAACTTCGGCGAGGGAGGGGCCTATACTTTTTTACATGAACTAAAGGATATAACTGGTACAGTTCGTGTTTGGGTTTTAGCAGCAATAAACTCATTTGCCTCACCGCTTGCAAATAAGATAAACAAAACACTGCTGTCTGATAAAGATTATGAGGTTCGACTCTATGCCTTTAGCGCATTAAATAACCAGGAAAACGAAATTAATAATCGAATCATTGCGGCTCTGCAGCAATTTGAACATTCATCAGATAACAAGAAACGGGCACATGCATGCAAAGAGCTCGCGCTTCTATACTGGGAACTGGTTTATCAAAATCTTACCGAACCTGAATTAATCGATGACATTATCAAGAAATCCATTTTGTATCTAAATATTGCTCAAAAAACTTACCAAGATGATCCTGAACTATTTGTACTACGTGCTCGTATTCACATGCGCAAACATGAGTATAAACAGGCAGAAGAGCTATTTCTAAAGGCTCTAGAATTTAATTTGCCAGTTAATATTGTTATTCCATACTTATCTGAACTATATTTTATTAAGCGTGACATAGCTAAAATGCGCGCCTATTTAACTCAAAACCCTCATATCACAGATATTCCTATTGTGGGACCTGTTGTCGATTTTTGGAGGCAGACAACATGATAGATATATCTGGCATGCCAAAGGCACGTGAAGCGGACATAGCTCTTTTGCTTGAAGGGTCTTACCCATTCGTTTCAGGCGGCGTGTCTAGTTGGGTACAAGAAATCATTAAAGGTTTCCCGCAGTATAAATTTGCCCTTATCTTCTTAGCCTCTAGCCCGGAAGACTATAACCATCCATACTACGAATTGCCTGAAAATGTTGTGCATTTTGAGATTCACTACCTCTTTAGCAGAGAAGGACAAAGAATTGCTGGAGAGAACCGCAAGATATTTCAGGAAAAGATGTTTTTACATGATTGGGTTTTTGAACGCAAAGAGGAAATCTTTCTTAATCAATTTCGTGATTTGGACTTCTATCTGGGGGTTGCCGAAGAAATCGCACCAATCTCAATATTCAAAAGACGTAAAGCATGGGATTACCTTACACAAAGCTATTTGAAATACTGTACTGACCCATCTTTCTTAAATTATTACTGGAATATTTTTAGCTTAGAAAAACCTGTTCTTGTTATTGCAAACGCTATTCAGAACTTTATTAAGGTAAAAACTGTACACGCAGTTTCAACTGGTTACGCTGGTTTTATGGGCGCACTCTTAAACCATCAATATAACTTACCATTAATCTTGACTGAGCATGGAATCTATACAAGAGAGCGCCGCATCGAGCTTTGGCAAAACAAGATTGAGCAAAGCGCTGGTTGGTCATTAGACTATTTCTCCACTGAAACGAACTACTTACAGGACTTGTGGTTGCGCTTCTTTGGTTTGTTGTCACATATGTGCTATGACTCTGCACAACCGATTATTAGTCTCTTTTCTGATGCACAAAAACAACAAATTGAAGAGGGTGCTCCTGCTGATAAAACTGTCATTATTCAAAATGGTGTCAATATAAAACGCTTCGCTAAGCTGCGAAAAAATAAACCTGAAACAATTCCGAAGTTGGTCACTCTTATTGGGAGAGTTGTACCCATCAAAGACATAAAAACTTTTATTCGCGCGATATATCTAGCTATTCGTACAATTCCTGATTTACAAGCATGGGTTGTAGGTAATGAAGACGAGGATCCTAAATATGCGGACGAGTGCCAGAAACTGATCTCTGTTTTCGGTCTTTCAGCACATATAAAATTTAAGGGTTGGCAGCCAATTGATGACGTAATGGAACAATCTGGCTTAGTTGTTTTAAGCTCTATTAGTGAAGGTATGCCTCTTGTTATCCTTGAAGCTTTTGCTGCGGGTCTTCCGGTAGTTGCAACAGATGTTGGTTCTTGTAGTGAACTAATTATCGGAAGAGACCAAGAGGATAGGGAGTTGGGAGCGGCTGGACACATTGTACAAATCGGTAATCCTCAACAACTGTCCCTAGCAATGGCCAATCTGCTAAATTCACCGGAAAAATGGCAGCAAGCACAAGCTGTAGCTATTAAACGTGTCGAAGCACTGTACAACCAAGAACTCATGTTTGATCGATATCATGATATTTACACAACAGCAATGGGTGAAGAAAAATGGCAGGAGTAGGAATAGAGCTACAGCGCATTTTAAAGCGCAATACTTTTTTTAGTACACTACGTGCCTATACTTACGCTGCCGCCCTAAGTGCTGGCCCCTGGATTATATCCATTGTCGCTATCTTGGCGATTGAAATATTAAAAGTTACGCACTCTAGTTTTACTGTTCAAGCATCTAAATTCCAGGTCACTGCTGTTTATTTGATTGCCATAAGTCTAATCTTTAGTAGCTTTGCGCAACAGAGTTTTACCCGCTATATGGCGGACCATGTATTTCACCAACGCTTTGAATACGTTGCCCCCAACTATCTTGCAGTAATGTTAATAATGACTGTATCGTCTGGGATTTTTGCGTTCCCTCTAAGTTTTTTATTCTTTCATGGCGAAAGCGTTCTATTTCGGCTCTTAGCTCCAGGAATATTTGTTCTATTATGCAATATTTGGTATTCGACTTGCTTATTATCAGGACTAAAAAACTACACCTTAGTTCTTTTTGCGTTTCTTATCGGCTATGGATCGGCAATATTTCTAGGGATACACCTGCGTTTTATGGGTGCAGAAGGATTACTCCTAGGATTTTTTGTAGGTCAGTTTATTTTGTTGCTTAGCATGATTTTAACCGTATTCTTTCAATACCCATCAGATAGGATTATAGAGTTTGATATCTTTACAAAAGAGCGATTATTTTATTCGTTTATAATCTCTAGCTTTTTTTATAACTGTGCAATTTGGGTAGATAAGTTTGTTTTTTGGTATTCCCCATTAACGGGACAAGTTGCATTTGGCCACATGCACGTCTGTGTACTTTATGATATTCCGATGTTCTTATCATATGCAGCTATGATCCCAGGATTAGCTGTCTTTTTAATGTACATAGAAACTGACTTTGTAACTTTTTATGATCGCTATTACACAGCTATCACGAAAGGCTACACGTTATCTGATATATACGACATGCGCTTTCATATGATAGGTGCTGCGCGTCGCGGAATCTGGGCAATTATGCGTATCCAAACTTTATGTCTTATTTTAGTTTATATTTTAGGAAATACTATCTTAAAGTTTTTAAATGTCTCTCCTATGCGTATTCCTGCGAAGTGGGGTAG
>JAGLTR010000105.1 GCA_023135155.1 Gammaproteobacteria bacterium | reverse complement strand
GGGAGGGATTATTCAGGTACCTCCTGTACCTTCACCCTTCGGGTCGGTGTCGCTTTGCGACCCCGCTAAAAATTGGCTATCCTGCCAATTTTTTCGAACCCTCAGATTGGGTTCGAAGCCCTCCATTGCCGATCTTATTGCCAACTCTTAAGTTCAGTGAACCTAGATTATTATGAGTGTGGCACTTTGGCGGAGAGGGAGGGATTCGAACCCTCGATACAGATTAATGTATACACGAGTTCCAGTCGTGCTCCTTAAACCACTCGGACACCTCTCCAAATCGAAGACGAAGAATAAACCAGAACTGAGTATAGCGCAACGCCGACAAATCGGGTAAGATTTCGCTCGGTTCCCACTGGTCCCCTTTGCAATGAGATACTGTGAACCCCGTCAGGTCCGGAAGGAAGCAGCGGCAGCAGTAGTATCGTGTGTTAAGGTAAGACTAGTGGGGCCTTATTTATCATAACCCTAATGATACCTTAGCATCTTGATCTTGCTGAAATTGCTTAGAATTTGCTGAATTTGCTGAATTTTCTACATCCTCTTGCGGCTGATCCTTATTTTCAGCAGAAAAATCATCAGCCAAACTTTTAAGCTCGACCCTTAACTTATTCAACCAATTATGAAAACACAAAAATTCTGTTTTTGCACACAACGATTCAATATCTGCATTAGCTTGATTGATACGCGTTAACAGCCCTTCGCGAACTTCTTGACAAGTATTATTATTAACCAAATAAGAGCAAAGCGTATCAATGTACAAAACATCGGCATAAAAGTCCTGTATATCTTCAGGCAATAAATAAAACTTACAATTTGGTTGCAGATCTTCAGTAAGACGATAGCCATTAACCTGGATGTGGTTTTTGTGCTTATATGTTTGCTCTACATCATTAAAGAATTTCTCACACTCTGCAGGCGTATTACCAAATGACTTGTGCTCCTTTATTTGTTTAACACTTAACCGCCTCGGCTCATCTGCTAATAATTTCAACGCTAAATCTGTCAACAATAATCTTTGTTGATGCTCCGCCGAACAAACTGGAAGCGATTTAACCTGTTCACATGCATTAATCAAAAACGTTCTATAATCATTAAGACAATAGTCATACTCCAAAATGCTTTCAATACCAACCACCTTATTTTCACCAAGCAGTGCATCACCAATATCTAACGGCAAATCATTTTTGCCGGTAATAAGACTATATAATGCAACACCTAATGCGAAACAATCGTTACTCTTACTATTAGGCAAAACCAACTCATCAATACCCATATGATCTTTCAGATATTGCTGAACATGATGTCCTCTATTTGCTTGAATAAAACTATTCTTTATTGAGCTAGCAACCAAGTATGCTTCCATCTCTATCGACGTACAACCATGCGTACGATGCGTCAAAGTTAATTCACCTTCAATAGCAAATCCAGCATCATCAACTAAAGAAACATCATCCCAATCAATTAAACTTAATTGCGGAATATCAATACCATCGACATCAGTTATCAATACATTCTCTAGTTTAAAATCATTATGGACGATATTTTTATCATGTAAGACTTCAACTGCTAAAACTAGTTGCGCAAATAATCTTTGAATATCATCAGCCGTTAAAATACGTTCCTGATCAAGCAACCGCTCCAAATAACCCAACAAATCACAAGCATGCAAAGGAGAAATCAACGTATGTTTAGACGTATATAGATAACGACCATGGAATTGCGATGTAACACCCTTTTTACGCAACAACTCTAATCCAGCTATTTTACTAGTCTTATCATCTCTTACAATTGCTACTTGATTATCATTATTCCCAAAAAAGCTAAATCGTGACATAGGTAAACGAGCATGTGTGATACTCGAGTGTGCTGACAGACCGCGCACGACCTTACCATCTGCTAATTGGTTACTTACCCTAATAACAGCTAACAGTATTTTTTGTAGTCGACTTGTATACGCCACGATCGCATCTCCCATATCTCACAAAACATTCGCCCTTAAATCAGAAGGTTATATTCTTTCAGTAACAATTTGAATACAACCTAGTTTATATTGATTATAGTCATCGATTCTTAAGGTAAGATTAAATGGATCACCTAAATATAGATTTTATTCTATCTCTGGAAAATGCTAGATGTAGCACCGGAATTGCCTTAAACTCGGCGCATTATTAAACGGATTAATCACCTAACAACAAAGCGAAAAAATACATGAGTTACCAAGTTCTAGCCCGCAAATGGCGCCCGAAAAACTTCACAGAGATAGTCGAACAAAAGCATGTCACCCAAGCTCTGATCAATGCCCTTGACCAGCAACGGCTACACCACGCATACCTCTTTACTGGCACACGCGGTGTTGGCAAGACCACCCTCGCCCGTATTCTGGCCAAATGCCTAAACTGTGAAGAAGGCATTAGCTCTACACCCTGCGGCAAATGCAGCGCCTGCCAAGAAATTGACCAAGGCCGCTTTATCGATCTTATCGAAGTCGATGCTGCATCGCGCACAAAGGTCGAAGATACTCGCGAACTCTTGGATAACGTGCAATACGCCCCTACCCGCGGTCGCTACAAGGTTTATCTCATCGATGAGGTCCACATGCTCTCTGGTCATAGCTTTAATGCACTCCTAAAGACCCTAGAGGAGCCGCCGGAACACGTAAAGTTTCTGCTCGCGACAACTGATCCACAAAAGCTTCCGGTCACCGTCCTCTCGCGCTGTTTACAGTTTAACCTTAAAAATATCGCTGCAGAAAAGATTGCCGAACACCTAATAACTGTACTCAAAAAAGAGCAAATCACCTACGAGGAAGCGGCTCTAGCGCAACTAGCGCGTGCCGCCAATGGCAGTATCCGCGACGGTTTAAGCCTCCTTGATCAAGCCATAGCCTTTGCTAACAGTAACATCACCACTCAGCAAATTAGCGCCATGCTTGGCAGCATCGAAGACATTCATCTCTATGAACTAGCAACAGCCCTAAGCCAAGACAATGGCGCAACAATTCTTACAACCATCAACACGATGGCAGAACAAGGCGTTGATTTCAATATAGTTTTAGAAGAACTGCTCTCGCTTTTACACCATTTAACCCTTTTACAAATGGTTCCCACAAGCTTTCAAGAGAGCTGGGGTAAAAAAGACAAGCTTGAGGAGCTAGTAAAAGCTTTTACGCCCGAACAACTCCAGCTCTTCTACCAAATAGCCCTGATCGGACGCCGCGACCTGCCACTGGCCCCAACTGCGAAAAACGGCTTTGAGATGGTCATGCTGCGCATGCTAGCTTTTGATCCCGGCTCTACCACAAATAAAGTCGAGCACAACCCTAGCCAAAGCGAGCACAATCCAAGTAATCCAGCATCTCACCCACGTCATCCCGTACTTGATACGGGATCCAAAAACAAACGCAGTGCACAATCTTCAGAGCAAACCGTGGATTCCGCGGTCAAGCCACGGAATGACAACTCTATACAACGAAACAATGACGCTAAACAGTTACAACTTCAGCAAATAGCAACAGGCAACCCAAACTGGCCAGCACTCCTAGCTCAACTAAGCCTCACACCATCGACCAAGGCTCTGGCCGCCAACTGCTCACTAAAACAAATTTCTGGCAACCATTACGACCTAGTACTAAGCGCACAACATGCGCCTATGATGAACAAAAACCACGAAGAGCGCTTAAGCACGGCTTTGAGCGAGCACTTGAAAAAACCCACTCGCGCCACCATATCTACTATCACTGCCGAAGTTGAATCACCCGCAGCGATCGTGAAACGCGAACAACGCGCTAAACAACAGCAAGCAGAGGAAAAAATTAACAGCGATAACCATGTGCAAACACTCGTAAGCGAGTTCAATGCAACGATTATCCCCGGTTCTATAAAAAACAGTGAAGAGAGGTAAATAAAATGGCTGAACAACCAAACTTAGGCGAATTAATGCAGAAAGCGCAAGAGATGCAACAACGCATGCAATCCGCACAAGACGAACTATCACGCATGGAAATTGTCGGTGAAGCTGGCGGCGGCATTGTCAAAGTCGTAATGACTGGCAGACATGATGCACGTAAAGTAACTATTGAAGATGTAGCTATGACTGAGAGCAAAGAGATCCTGCAAGATCTAATTGCTGCTGCAATTAACGATGCAACTCGCAAGGTCGAGAAAGCTTCCCAACGTAAAATCGTCGACTTAACCAAGGATATGGGGTTACCAGCCGACGCAGCTGGCGGCGCTGGTCAAAGCGGCGCTGGCCAAATAGGTAATGAGTAATAGTATCGAGCAACTAATTAGTGCGTTGTGTTGTCTACCGGGTATAGGCCCGAAGTCAGCACAACGCATGACTTATAACCTTCTCGAGCGTAAACGTGAGGCTGGTCTACACCTAGCTGAGTCGTTGAAAACTGCAATCGATAAAGTCCAACACTGCACAAAATGCCGCAATCTCTGCGAATCCGACTTATGTCATATCTGCTCAAGCACACGACGCGATCAGTCGCTCTTATGTATCGTAGAAACTCCTGCTGACGTGCTAGCTCTCGAACAAACCAACAGCTATAACGGTCTATATTTCGTCCTCATGGGGCACCTATCGCCGCTCGACGGCATTGGTCCGAAAGAGCTCGGTATCGAACAGCTGCGAGCAAGAATAACAATTGAAATCAAAGAGATAATCTTAGCAACGAACCCAACAGTTGAAGGTGAAGCCACAGCGCACTACATCTCAAATCTAGTGAAAAACCAAAAAATAAAATGCACTCGCATCGCACACGGTGTGCCTATGGGTGGTGAATTAGAATATCTTGACGGGAACACACTAGCACGAGCATTCTTGGGACGACAACGCGTCACCACCAATTCCTAGATTTGCACGCTGCTCTGGCTTAGTTATTTTGCAAAAACTATCCCCGATTTCCTTGCGAAATTCAGCAACCTTGGCACGAACATCATCTGCACGAATAAAAGTCGACTCGAGCTCAAACAATGACGACTTAAATTCTGCTGGACACTGCTCAACCAACCTCCGACAATTAGCAATAAATTCACTAAGCACATTACTAGGTTCAGTCTGCGAAAAGAATCCTATGTCACACAACTCACTACACAAACAACCATCGCGCACTCTCGAAACAACACCGCTAATGTTTTCGCCAAATATTGCTGCAACATTTTGTTGTGCAGATTCTGGAGAATCAACAACAGATTTGCAACAATCTAATATAGGAGAAAAAAAATCTGCCCACCACTCGCATAATACCAGCATATAATAATTGTCTGATTTATTAAAACCACGCCTGCACAATACATGTAACTCAAATAACAAATTATAAAACCGAGATAACCACGATTTCGCTGAACACAACAACTTAAGTCCAGCGGTGTCTTTTATGTGGCCACACAACAATAAATAAATAGGCATAAGATAATTATGGTCTATAAATAGTAGCCATACGATGTCTTTTATCGTCACCTTACCTTTAAATTGTTTTGCCAAACCTAACGCTTTATCATAATCACCCAGATCGCACGCTACAAAAAGAGAAAGTGAAGACAACTCTATTGATGATTCTGATGGGATCTCCTCCACCACCCCTTTCTGAAGTAAAACAGCTGCGCGCAAACCCACACAATAATGAGAAAAAACACCAAATTGTGTACTAATAACCTCAGTCGCCCTTACCATCGTATGTTCGCTACCTGCAAGACACTCATACAAAAACAAAATCTTAGAATGAATCGCCTCTAGCGCAACTGGAACTGGAATGTATTGTTTCAATCTACGTCCATAATAGCAAGATTGAAACTGCCCACCATTGAGCAAACCTGCATAAAACTGCACAAAAGCAATCAGTAATTCCTCATCTTCCCTACAATACTCTAACAATTTAGACTCGATTATATCTTTGCATAGAGGATACTCATAAACACAAGCAACAAATGCATCCGTATTTTTCTTAAACAGTCCTAGCAATAAACTTACATGTGTTTCAAACACAAGGTGTTGATATACAGCTTCACTCACCCTATTCGTCAGCGGTAACATATGTGCCGATAAAAAATCTGTGCCCCGCAATTCACAAACAAATGCCCCAAAACCTTTAACCTGCATAAGCTCAACGATTAGATCACAACACTCAGAAAAAACTATTGCACCTTCCATATTAGTTTGCTCTAGCTCTCTATCAAGAGCATACTCGTCAAAATTAAATATATAATTCCAACAAACTTTCTCATAAGGATCTACATTCGTATCGCCTTGTAACTCATCTAATTTGTTAGACACATACTCCTTAGTAAAAACTCCTGAATGTAAGAGGCAAGAAATAGCCAGAGAAACATCCATAATTTCATCCGCATAAATTAGTTCCGTGCGTATAATTACCATTAATGGAACATTGCCTAACAATAAACCGACTATTTTTTGTCTAGGATCAGGTCTATCAGTACAATATACTTTCGCATAATTAAACAACTCACAACCTAAGTCAGATAGCATGGCACCATTTTTTGTTAACAAATATTCAGGATTTTCAAAACAAATACGGAAGATTATCCCTAGTATTTCATTAAAATGGATCCTTGGAATAAAACAAACATCATCAGCACCCCATACATAATCATCAAACATTATCCATGTGCGCGCATTATCAACATTCAGTAATTTCAGCAACCAAGCAGATACAACTAAATCTCTTTTCTCGGACAACTTAAATGCGAAATTTTGCTCCTGGTAGCACTGCATGAACGTTTCAAAATCCAACTCCACCAACCACAAATAATAATAGACCAACTTCAACAGCTCACAATCCTGCTTCTGATCCAACTGATCAACAATCACCATAAGTATTGTTTGAACACTCTCTTTGTTTAAACGTTGCATTCCACTATGATCAAACAAGTCAGTCAGGAGCTGGCACAGCATTTCATTAGCAATCACTTTTGGCATATATTTATGTAACCTCAATCAGAACCACGCACTGACAAAAATAAAGGAAAAACCTATTAGGGAATTCATCTGCATTAAATAGCATTACCCATGCTAAGCTCAGATGGCTGAGCTTATAATGCCGCCTACATCGACAGATGAGACAAGTGTTTGTTGGATGCCAAGTGCCTCTTTTATAAATTCAGAGCAATTATTGGCAACCAATCGAACATTTACATCACGGATAAAACCAATACCAAATGATTCATTACACCTATCAGCATTCAAACTCATAACAAATTTATTACAATCGTTGATAAATTTACAGACGTTGCTATCACGTTTAAAGAATCCATGTCCTGATACATTAAGGCTTACGAACAATTTCTTATTCACCGTTTTGATGTGACTCATTTGCCGAAAAAACATGGCCATAACATCTGAATCGGTAAGATCCACATTCGGATTAGCCTTTTGAAAATAACTAAGATAACTCAATATTGGCGCAAAAATATTATTCCACAATTTCTTTAAAGATTGCTTACAATCATTATTATCACCAACAAGCTTCTCATTATTACACAACACATATAAACCAAGCAACAAACCAAAAAAGTTCGCCATAGCACAATTTTCCGGGCATAACGACTCCAGAACTGATGAATTTTCCACTTGTTCAGTCAGTAACAGAAAATATATGGGGATAATATGACTGTAATACGAAGTTTGTTGTGATAGTAAGCGCTCAACAATCCCCTGTTTCTCATCGAAATCAAACATCCCCGCCCAATCAAGTGCAATCTTATACCGACGAAGTTTAGTTAACTCATTAAGAAAACAGTCAGCTCTTGCAATTGCATCATCTTGTTGCGTTGCACACGGTGTAGCAACTTCTGCTTCTGCGCTTGCTCTCTTAGAGCTAACGCACAGTGCATATTCCTGCATTTCTCTGGGTAACAAATCAATAGATATGTTAGCCAACAACAATGCAACTATTTCAGTCGCAAATTCTGGCTGCAACACCTCATTCCATTTTGCATATTCAAACAAATCTAAACATATATTAGAAAGTGCATCCGCCTTATTCGTTAACAGATATTTTGGAAACAGCTCACAAAAAGTGTAATATATCTTGTTTTTAAAGTCATGAGCAATAACCGGAACAGGACAAAGCTCACCACCATCTTCCAACCAATAATCACCAGGTCGTATCGGTGTATATTTACCATCAAGCTCCAGCAATTTCTCAAGCCAATCAAGTGACACCAATTCTCCCTTATTCTTTTGCTGTGAAACATCAAATATACGACAAGGCTTATCTTGCAGTTCCCCATCTGTCAAACAAACCGTGACAGTACTAATCCCCGTTTTGCCATGATCTATGAGCTGCGCAAAATCCAGCTCAACTAATCCCAATATATAATACGCCAATCTCAAATCATCAATTGATATTTCTGGATCTGAAATAATTGCCTCAAGTTCGACTCGCACCATTTTCTCATCTAAGACATCCGCTTTCTCAGAATTAGATAAATCTTGAACAAGATTTCGTAAACGCTTATTCACAATCTTTTTCGACATACTTTCTACTCTCTTAATAAACAAATATAAACTGAAATAAACAAAATCATGGTTGTAACGTAGAAGTCATACCCTTTTGCGAAATACTCACACATCGTGCAGAAAAAACACTGTCAATTTCCAAAATTTTCTTTTGCACGCCCGGCCATTCCAAGCATCCCTTTTCCTTCTCTAGGACCATTCGAAACCTCTCTTGTTTCACCCAACCTACAACTAGATTACAACAATCTACAAGCTCTTTTAATTGATTATCGAGATAGAATAATAACGGGTTGGTTCTTAAATATAATGCACGACGATTATTTGTTAACAACTTTGAACAACTGGCGTTAAAACATTTCAATCCTTTTGCATAGCTAGTTGCGCTTCCAATTATTATGCTTTTTAATAACCCATTAAAATCGCGCCATAAAATAGAACCTTTGCCATAATCTTTTTGCTTATAGCCACGAGTTTTAATAAAACACTCAAATCGCCCAATCAAATACAAAAATGGCGATATTTCTCGCAATGCAGATTGCTCGCATTTTGCCAAAAGTGGATCATCTGGATCCAAGCACAATCGAGCTATTTGAAACCCAATTTCAGCTGCCTTATCTACATCAACGCACACTTTGCCAATATAGTTCTTATGCAAGATATCTCGTGCAATACTAGGAAACCTCACTACCAACATGTTAAATGTGTCAACGTCATTGTGACCAAGCCAAGTCATAAAGGCTGACACAGCAACAGGGACTTGCAGCTCTTCCATGGGTATATCTTGTCCAGATTTAAATATTTTCCTGCATAATCGTGCTTGTGTTTTAAAGTGATACTCATCAGCAATAATTGTTTTATTGGATTCTTTTGCTAGCAGGTGCAAATCAGCGTGTAATCGCACTAACTTCACACGAACACTCTCATCAGTCCAATCCTTTGATAGATATAACACATCCATTCTGCATACAAAGGAACGAATTGTTGCTATATCTGTTTCTCGCAAAACATTAAGAAATGCCCCATAATCAAACTGCAATAACATTGCTAAATCTTTCGGTGACCACTCACTAGCATTTGCTTCTAATAAGTCCTTTTTTATCGCCTCAACTATCTGATCACTGCGAGAACACACGTCCTCTTCTGTACGTAAGATTGATTGCAACACCACACTCAAAATGTTTTTATTAGCATATGGTTCTCTCAAAGAAGTTACAAATGCACGAAGATCGCAGTCTGGATACATCTGCTTAACTATTTGCGAGAATTTGACGAAATCATCTTCGCACAAACACTGCCAGCGTAACTGCTGTATAAATCCCAATATTGCGAGTTCTGCCCAAAATGATAAATCTGAGTTATTAGTTAATTTCACTAATGAACTACCTAAGGAAAACAGCTTGACTGCCAGTTGTGCAAACACATTTACAGGAAAATCTTGAAGATAAACACCCTTTTTAACATACCCTCGTGGATTAAAGTCTGACCCCAGCTCGATAATGCTATTGATAATCTTTCTATCAAGCACCTCTATCTCTGGACCCCACTCCCACTCATTCAATGAAAACTTCAATCTTGATGACGCATACTCAAGGAGCCGCATATAATCACGAATTTTTTGCTCATCAGCCTTGGATAATCGTAGCATTGAGATCTCAGTAAGCTTTTTGAGATTAGATTTTCGCACAGTTTCCACGGGACGATGACTAAACAAAGTAGCCCAGCTAGATGGTATAATTTTTTGTGAAGCTTCACCTGTCATGCATCGCAGTCTAGTATGAAACCACTGAAATACTAGCCGTAACAAATACTTAGGGAATGACGCCTATCTTCGTTGTGGCCTATCACCTATGCTTCTAAGGGTTGTTATTTATAGATCAACCGCTACGCTCTAAACTGTTGATCTCCCAATCGTAAAACTCTGCTTGTTTTTATTGGATATTTTTACCCTTGACCATAGATCCATCTTTATAGATACTTCCAGCAATTATTGTACTGTTGGGAGCAAATCATGCTGGATCGCGACATTTATCAACGACGCATTGAAGACGCATGGCCGAGAACACAACCTCCTCACCTATCTGCTGACAAAACTCAATTCTACCGTCGCGAAATACAGCGCTTACTAGCCGAAAAAGATGCGGTATTAATCGCACACTATTATGTTGACGCCGAAATACAACGACTGGCTGATGAAACTCAAGGCTTCGTGGGCGACTCTCTGGAGATGGCTAAATTTGGCGCAAAGCACAAGGCAACCACTCTCATTATCGCTGGCGTTAGGTTTATGGGTGAAACAGCGAAAATTTTATCTCCTAAAAAAAGGGTTTTAATGCCCACATTAGATGCAACCTGCTCTATGGACATCGGTTGTGATGTGAGTGACTTTAAAAAGTTCATCGCACAAAATCCCGGCCGCGAAGTTGTGGTCTACGCTAACACCTCTGCAGCTGTTAAGGCATGCTCCGACTGGGTAGTAACCTCTAGCATCGCAACTAAAGTAGTCAGGCATCTTGATCAACAAGGTAAAAAAATCATCTGGGCCCCAGATAAATATCTCGGTGACTATATTCAAAAAGAAACTGGTGCTGACATGCTACTTTGGCAAGCCTCCTGTGTTGTACATGAAGAGTTCCAAACCGAAGCACTAAAAAAACTGAAGCAAGAATATCCGGATGCCGCTATTTTAGTGCACCCAGAATCACCTGCTGGAGTTATCGCACTTGCTGACAGCGTCGGCTCAACATCGCAACTTCTAAAAGCTAGCATGGATCTACCGAATCCAACTTTCATCGTCGCCACAGAAACCGGTATTTTCTACAAGATGCGCCTAGCATCACCTAGCAAAACCTTTTTTGCAGCACCATCAATGGGCCCCAATGCCACTTGCCGTTGTTGTGCGCAATGCCCATGGATGAAAATGAACAATCTAGAAAATATTGCTGAAGCACTTGCATCAGGTGGAAATAAAATTGAGCTCGATCCGAAAATTATGCAAGCCGCCTTAAAGCCTCTAGCAAGGATGATAGAGTTTAAAACTAATGACACAGATTAAAAAATATCTAAAATTTCTTTGGCATCGCCATATTGAGCCTAAGGATCTATTTTAGTCTTTGCGACCATGTTTATTATGCTCATGTACCAAAAGGCTGCACACCACGCATCCGTATTATGCAACAACTCTGTGGCGGTGTGTTGCGTCAGTCATCGGTATGTTTATCGCATCGCTCATCGGCGGCCATTTACTGCTTTTTGTTCTCCTAATGTTTAGCGCTACTTTTACCGCGTTCTATCTCATGCGCTTTGGCCAAGAGGTATTTGTTACTGCCTTTTTAGTGCTTATGCTCATTCTTTTAGGCGGCAGTATACACACAACTTTCGAAGGCGCGGTGATACGCACTATAAATACCCTACTCGCTGCCATAGGTGCAATTCTTGTCTCAAATCTAATCTGGCCCTATCGTCCCCAACAATATCTGCGTCAGAATCTGCGCAAGGGTCTTAATAGCTTAAGTCAATATATTAAGTTTATTCTCGATGATTCATTACGCGGCAATTACCACCGACATCTATGCTATGAAAAGAAAAACAAAATCCTACATGTAATTCAAACTTCCCACAAATTAGCCAACAAATACGCAACTAAACACGAACAACAGCTCCAAGAATTGTTAGAACAACTATTCACTGAAATTGTCGCACTCGGAGATATTTTAAATAAACCTATTAGCGAATATAGCCTTGACGAAGTAACCACAAAACTAAGTCGTATTACTCCCGGACTAATTCGTGCTATGAAACAACCGCATGAAAAACTGCTAACAAAATTAGAAGCTGAAATTGCAACACTCACAACGATTGACAATCGACTCTATAACAAGGACTTTATTCATTACGATGCCAGCTATATTCAATTTTTATTAACCACCATCATTAATACTTTAAAACAGGTATGCGCAATAAAATATGCTGAAATTTAACCTATCATTTGATTCGCCAATACTGCGCTCCGGCATCAGAGGAGGTATCGCTGCAGCCATTGCTGTTTTAATCGCTAAGTTAATTCCAGACTCACACTCCTATTGGATTGCCATTACCACACTCATCGTTCTACAAGCTAAGTAAGCGGTAATTCACCCCCAC
>JAGLTR010000104.1 GCA_023135155.1 Gammaproteobacteria bacterium | reverse complement strand
GACTATTTTATCGCTAGTCGCTAAAATAGTCAGTTTTTGGTGGCTCACTAACACTACATTTTGACTATTGGTTAGTATTAGATAGATGTTGAGCCCGCTGTTCTCCGCTGTTATTCTAACGCTCAAAACAATGAGGGGATTGCTATGAGAAGAGTGTTTATTTTGTTGATGGATTCTTTTGGTATTGGTGCTTTGCCAGATGCTGATAAATTTGGGGATGTAGGAGCGAATACGTTCAAGCATATTGCTGAGACATGTGCGCGTGGTGAGGCTAATCGTGATGGGGTGCGCAGCGGGCCTTTGCAGCTGCCAAATTTAGCCCGTTTAGGGTTGGACGCTGCTGAAAAGGTTTGTACTGGCGAGTCAGTTTTGGGAAGCGCCGTTGAGCCTGAAGGCGCCTATGGTTGTGCTGCTGAGATTAGTTTTGGTAAGGATACTCCAAGCGGTCACTGGGAGATTGCTGGTGTACCTGTGCAGTTTGAGTGGGGTTATTATCCGGCTGAGTACCCTAGCTTTCCAGATGAGTTGATTCGTGAATTTTGTGAGCGCGCTAAAGTACCAGGTATTTTAGGTAATAAGCATTCTTCAGGAACGGAGATCTTAAAAGAGCTTGGTGATGAGCATGTCAAAACTGGTATGCCAATTGTTTACACCTCCGCCGATAGCGTGTTTCAGATTGCCGCACACGAAGAGAGTTTTGGTTTAGAGCGTCTGTATGAATTATGCGAAATAGCACGTGAATTAGTTGGCGATGATATTGGGCGCGTAATTGCGCGACCATTTGTTGGTGCTAACGGTGATTATAAGCGTACTGGTAATCGTCGTGATTATTCTGTGCTTCCACCTGCACCGACTTTGTTGGATAAATTAAAAGATGCTGGTGGCGAAGTTGTTTCTGTAGGAAAGATTGCTGATATTTTCGCGCATCAAGGTATAACGCAAAAAATAAAAGCCAGCGGCAATATGAATCTGTTTGATGCGACTTTAAAAGTTATGCAAGAAGTCGGTGATAATAGTTTGGTATTTACAAATTTTGTAGATTTTGACATGGAGTATGGTCATCGTCGTGATATCGCAGGTTACGCACATGCGCTTGAAGAGTTTGATAAACGCTTGCCAGAATTCGAAAAATTATTGCAGCCAGGTGATCTGGTAATTGCGACAGCTGATCATGGATGTGACCCAACATATATCGGTACCGATCACACGCGTGAATATATTCCCATTTTAGCTTTCGGCCCAAACATTAAACCAGTATCGATCGGTAAAAGAGATACGTTTGCCGATATTGGCCAGACATTAGCGGAGCATTTAGGATTGCCACTTTTTGAGCATGGAAGATCATTTCTCTCCGAAATCATTTAAATTAAACACGATTGCATGTCAGTGGCTTGGTGTTTGAATAGACGTGCGCTAAAAAGACATATATTTGTATTGCTTTTTATATGGCTATTCGTTATTGTTAGCAGATGGCTAGGGCAACATTTGAATGGGATGAAAAGAAGGATCAAGTTAATCGCAGCAAACATGGAGTGTCGTTCCTTGAGGCGCAGCAAGCGTTCTTAGATTCGCAGCGTATTATTGCGGATGATCTGGAACATGGTCATATGGAAGAGAGGTATTATTGTTTTGGAAAAGTTGGTGACGGTATTATGACAGTAAGATTTACATACCGTAGTCATAAAATACGCATTATTGGTGCGGGATATTGGCGTAGGGGGAGAAAAATATATGAGCAAGAGCAAAATAAAATACACAGATGAACCGCTTGGTAATGTGAAAATACGGCGTGATTTTTTGCCAAGTCCTGATGAGCTGGTCTTAAAAGAGGAAACGGTTAAGGTAACATTGTCGCTTACAAAAGAAAGTCTTGAGTATTTTAAAAAAGAGGCAAAAACACATCATACGCAGTATCAAAAAATGATAAGAGTATTGCTTGATCAATATGCAACGCATTATCGGCATTATTCTGATTAGGGCCCAGCTTCTTCAGTCATATTTTTTAGTATGTTACAAATAAAGTCAGTTTTAGCTGTGTAATATTTGACAATATTATCTTGGTATTTCTCGGCAAGTTCACGCTTTAGTTTTTGATAGGCGAGCATCGAAGTTTTGTTTGCCTGTAAATAGTTACGGAAAAAAAGTTGTTTTTTCCAGAAATCGTTATTACGTGCGGTGAGATGTAAATGAAAAGTGTTTTTCCCGTCAGTTTTATGTAGAAAGCGTCGGTCGGGATTATTTTTTTCGAATTCGGCAATATATTGGTAGCCAATTTTAGTTAGGGGTGTAATTAATGTTTCAGCTGTCGCCAAATCATGTGTTCCAAGCATGATGTCAATTACCGGTTTTGTGGCTAAATTAGGCACTGTTGTACTACCAATATGTTCAATAATTAGGTCATGATTCTCTAGAGTTTGCAGTAGCAGATGTTGTTCTTGGAGGAAAAGTTTGGGCCAACGTGGGTCATAATCGACGATTTTTATGGTGCGCTGGTAGAATTGTTTATTAATCATTTGTGTTGCCTCTTTTTTTCGGGCGACATTCTGTCGCCCCGGTTCCTAGAATGATAATTCCTCCAGAATATACATGCGCTACCATTAGTGTGGTTTTATCCTGATGTATTCCGTAGAGACGCATTGCATGCGTCTAAATCCCGGTCCTACCGTAGGGACGCGATTTATCGCGTCTAAAATATAAAAAAGACGCCCAGGTTGGGCGTCTCTACTATTGTTTTTTCCAGACTAAGTTTGGTTCTTTGGCGGCTTTTACCGTATCTAAACGGCGCAGTTTTGTGGCGTGTGGCGCGCTCCTTAACATTTCTGGGACTTTTTTGATTTCGTGCATTATTTTTGTCATAACTTCGACGAATTTATCTATCTCTTGTTTGCTTTCTGTTTCTGTTGGTTCGATTAATAAACATTCAGGAATTAACAGTGGGAAATAAACTGTCGGCGCATGTTTGCCGTAATCTAATAGTCTTTTGGCAACGTCCATAGCTGTAATATGATATTGTTTTGTTTCTTTGCGCAGGCTGACAATAAATTCGTGTGAAGCTTTGCGTTCAATAAATGGCACTTCAAAACCAGCGTCACTTAATTTCTGCATTAAATAATTTGAGTTTAAGGTTGCGAATTCACCAACGCGGTCTAAACCTTTGGCGCCTAAAAGACGTAAGTAAATATAGGCGCGCAACATAATGCCAGCGTTCCCACAAAATGCTGAGAGATGACCGATGGTTTTATGGTGATCACCAGTGCTGCTTATAATGTATTGTTTAGCGCTTTTCTTAATAACAGGAATAGGCAGAAAAGGAATTAATTTTTTACAGCAGGCGACTGGTCCGGAGCCTGGTCCGCCACCGCCGTGCGGAGTGCCAAAGGTTTTATGTAAATTCAGATGTAAAACATCAAAGCCCATATCGCCTGGACGCGCTTTACCCAAAATAGCGTTTAAATTCGCGCCATCGTAATAGAGTAGTCCGCCTACGTCGTGAATCATTTTAGATATTTTAGTTATTTGGCGCTCAAAAACACCAAGGGTAGATGGGTTGGTTAACATGATGCCAGCAGTTTGCGGGCCGATTTTCTTTTTTAATTCTTTTAGGTCAACATCACCATCTGGTTTAGTTTTAACCTCAACAACATTAAATCCAGCCATGGTGGCAGACGCGGGGTTAGTGCCGTGCGCTGCATCGGGAACAATGATCTCGGTGCGCTTAGTATCCTTGCGAGATAGGTGGTAAGCGCGAATCATAGATACACCCGCAAACTCACCTTGCGCACCGGCCATCGGTGCTAAGGACATGCCTGGCATGCCTACTATCTCTTTTAGCATGGTCTGCATCTCGTGCATGCATTGTAAAAATCCTTGGCTATTTTCAGGTAGAGCGTATGGATGGCGATTTAAGAATTCAGGTAGTGAAGCTAAGGTATGCAGACAGTGTGGATTATATTTCATCGTGCACGAACCTAGCGGATAAAAGTTGGTATCAACTGAAAAGTTTTCTTGTGATAGAGTGGTGTAATGTCGAATCACCTCTAATTCAGAAACTTCCGGCATAAGCGGTTTATTTGTGCGTAAATATTTATTATTAATATTTATCTTTGTGGACTTTAAATTGATTATTTGCGTGTTCGCTTTACGCCCAGTTTGAGATAGTTCAAAAATTGCTTCGCTCATAATTCTGCCTCCACCTTTTGCATTGCTTGGGCATATGCCTTTAGGTCATCGTCCGTTTTGGTTTCCGTCGCGCATATTAATAACGCATTACCTAGTTCAGGGTAATCATGGCTTAAATCAAATCCGCCTTGAATGCCATGTTTATTCAGTGCTGATAATAAAGTATGTGTTGGATGTTTTGTGCTAATAACGAACTCGTGGAAAGTCGGACCTGCAAATAATGTTTTGATCTTGCGCGATTTTGTGAGCATGAGTTTTAATTTATGACTATTTTGATGGCATTTAATAGCGGCGTTATATAAACTCTCGGCACCTAATAGGCTCATAAATATTGTTGAGGCTGTTGCCATTAACCCCTGGTTAGTGCAAATGTTCGATGTCGCCTTGGCTCGGCGAATGTGCTGCTCGCGTGCTTGTAGATTTAATACGTATCCCGGCTTGCCTTCCGTGTCAGTAGTTTTGCCGATAATGCGTCCAGGCATGGTACGAAAATGTTCTTTTTTGCAGCTCATAAAGCCAAAGTAAGGTCCGCCTGAAGCTAGCGGGCATCCTAAAGGTTGGCCGTCGCCGATGACGATGTCTGCGCCTTTCTTTCCCCAGGCGCCAGGTTCTTTTAATAGAGTAATGGCAATAGGATTAACAACCGCAATTACCAGTGCGTTGTGTTCGTGTGCCCAGTCGGTAATTTTATCCGCCTCTTCTATGCCGCCAAAGAAATTTGGTTGTTGAATGACAACTGCAGTAATGTCTTCGCTGCGAAATTTATGGAGTTCTTTTAATGATGTTGTGCCGGTTTTTTTATTATATGGAATATCAATAAATTCTACATCTTGTGGCGTAGCAATTGTTTTAGCAACTTTGCGGTAATTTGGATGAAGAGTTTGTGCTACTAAGATTTTTTTGGTTTCTGAGTTTCTGTTCGCGCGTATTGCCATTAATGCCGCTTCGCCAACCGCGGATGCGCCATCGTAAAGCGATGCGTTGGAAACATCCATGCCGGTTAAATTCGCAATCATGGTTTGGTATTCGTAAATAGTCTGCAAAGTGCCCTGGCTTGCTTCAGCCTGGTATGGGGTATACGCAGTCATGAATTCACCGCGCGCGGCAAGATCCCAAACTGGCGCTGGAATATAATGTTCATAAGCGCCGGCGCCGATAAAGCATAATCCTGCTTTATCTTTTTTAGCGCGCGCTTTCATTAAGCGTGTAACTTGCATTTCTGATAGTGGTTTCAGAAAATCACGATAGTGTTTAATGCGTAGGTTCTTTGGAATTTCGCTGAATAGTTGTTCGGTATTTTTCAGGTTCAGCGTGTGCAACATCTCTTTGATGTCTTGCTCAGTATGCGGAATAAATGGCATGGGCTACTCCGTTTTATAGTGGGAGATCGATAGCTAGACCTCCCACTTTCCATGGTTATATTTTATGCTTCGTCAGCAATTTTCGTATACGCATCAGCGCTTAAAAGTTTTTTGGCGGCATCTTTATTGTCAGGTTTAATTCTGGCGATCCAGCCTTTGTCGTATGGTTCTTTATTAACAAGATCAGGCGAGCTTGATAATTTTTCATTAACTTCGACAACTTCACCGGCAATAGGTGAATAAAAGTCTGAAGCTGATTTAACCGATTCAAGAACGCCGCATTCGCCTTTCTCTTTTAATTTGGCACCAACCTTTGGCAGGTCAACAAAAACCATGTCACCCATCGCTTCTTGTGCATGATCAGTAACACCTATAGTTACAGTGCCATCTTTCTCTTCACGCACCCACTCGTGTGATTTGGTATAGAATAAGTTATCAGGGCATGTTGCCATATTATTTCTCCTTAGATTATGAAGCTGGTTTACCGTTACGTGCAAAAACTGGTTTAACAATTTTTGCGGGAATTTGTTGCTCGCGAATTTCTACAAAACATTTGTCTGCAGTAATTTTTGGAATGCGTGCTAGCGCAATAGAAACGCCAAGTGTTGGTGAGAAACCACCACTTGTTGTTTCGCCAAAATTATTATCGTCGAGCATTACTTTTTGGTGTGGGCGTAAAACGCCTCGGCCTTCTAAAATTAGTCCGATAACTTTTTGTGTTGTCCCGACTGCTTTTTGTTTGATGAGCGCTTCTTTGCCAATAAAATCTCTATCTTCTGGTTCCCAGGCGATAGCCCAGCCTAAACCAGATTCTAATGGCGTCGTCGTTTCATCCATGTCAGAACCATATAAGCGCATGCCAGCTTCTAAACGTAGGCTATCGCGCGCAATTAATCCGCAAGGTTTAACGCCTACTTCTATAAGCTTGTTCCAGAACTCTTCCGCTTCTGTGGCGGGCAGAATAATTTCATAGCCATCTTCGCCAGTGTAGCCAGTGCGAGCAATCCACCAGTTGTTCACTGCGATACCTTGAAAATTTTCTAGATCCTTAGTGGTGGTTTGTTGTTCTTTAGTGAAAACTTGCTGAGTTTTTTCTATAGCATGCGGACCTTGAATGGCTAGCATGGCGATGTTGGTTGCTTCCGCTAACTCAACATCAAAATCATTAATATTTTTATTAATCCAGGCGAGATCTTTATCGTGTGTTGCCGCATTAATTACCATGCGATAACGTTGATTATTAATTTTATAAACAATTAGATCATCAACAATACCACCTTTTTCGTTTAGCATGCAGCTATATAGAGCTTTACCTTCACTAGTTAATTTATCAACATCATTGGTGATTAAATAGCGTAAAAAATCGCGCGCATCACTGCCTTTAAAGTCAACGACTGTCATATGAGATACATCAAACATGCCCGCATCATTGCGCACCTGTTTATGCTCTTCGATTGGGGAGATGTATGAAAGTGGCATTTCCCAGCCAGCAAAGTCACTCATTTTTGCATTTGCTGCTAAATGTTGTTTGTAGAGCGGTGTTTTTTTTGCCACGAGAAAGTTCTCCATCACTTATGTAGCGGGCATTATAGCGCAGGGAGGCGTGTCGTGAAATCAATTTTTGCGTGTTTTTGTGTTACTGCCAATTCCCGATTGTGTGGGAATTGGCAGTAAATTTTTTGCTTTAGAATAAACCAGTTATTTTTCCGGTCTCTATATTTAGATCGACATCGTAAAACGCAGGTCTTGTTGGCAAGCCTGGCATGGTTGTCATTTCTCCTAAGAGGGGAATTAAAAACCCAGCGCCGACGCTAGCGCGAATCTCTTTTACTGGAATCGTAAAACCTGATGGCGCGCCTTTTAGGTTTGGATCATGGCTGATACTGAGCTGCGTTTTTGCCATGCAGATTGGTAAGTCGGCAAAGCCAGCATTTGTATATAGCTCAATTTGTTTTTCAGCTAAAGGCGAATATTCGACACCAGCGGCGTTATAGATATTTTTCGCAATTGCTTCTATCTTTTCTTTAATTGGCATGTCCAGTGGATAGAGAAATTGGAAGTTACTTGGTTGTTCGCAGGCTTTCTCGACGGCTTTGGCTAATTCAACGGCGCCAGCACCACCTTCTGCCCAGTGATTTGACATGACCGCATCTTCGGCGCCAGCTTCTTTAGCAATTTTTCGTACTAGATCTATCTCTTTATCCGTATCGAATTTGAAGCGATTAACTGCAACTACGACAGGTACGCCATATTTAACAGCATTGTTTATGTGTGCGACTAAGTTACAGCAGCCTTTCTCCAGAAGTTCAAGATTCTCGTCTGTATATTCTGGTGCTAAAGGTTGACCGGCAACAACTTTGGGGCCGCCACCATGCATTTTCAAAGCGCGAATAGTTGCGACCAATACGACAGCATTCGGCACCAGGCCACTATAACGACACTTGATGTCGAAGAATTTCTCCATGCCCATATCGGCACCAAAGCCTGATTCGGTAACAACATAACCATCGGGGCCTACAAGTTTTAATGCTAATTGGTCAGCAATAATTGAGGAGTTACCGTGCGCGATGTTCGCAAATGGACCGGCGTGCACAAATGCGGGTGTGCCTTCAAGTGTTTGCATAAGGTTTGGCATAATGGCGTCTTTCATAAGAACAGTAAGTGCGCCGCCAACGCCCAAGTTGTCTGCAGTAATAGTCTCGCCGGCTTTATTAGTTCCTATTACCATGCGTCCAAAGCGTTCGCGCATATCGGCAAGATCTGTTGTGAGCGCTAGGATAGCCATGATTTCACTAGCAGGCGCGATATCAAAAGCGGTTTTGCGCGGGGAGTTTTCTTTTGCGCCTTCGCCGACCGTGATGCCACGCAATAGACGGTCGTTGGTGTCGGTGATGCGGCGCCAGGTGATGGTGTCAGGATCGATGTTTAGTCGCACAAAACATGAGCTCTCCTCAGGCGTAAGCTTGTTAGGGTCTGTTTTCTTAATGCCCAGTTTATTGAGGCGTCTTAGCATTACTGGACTAAAGCTACGGCTACCGTCTTTTGCGGGTGGGCAGAGGCGGTTGAAGAGTTGTTCATCGGTTTGATTTTTTTCATGCAGCATGCGGATGTCGATGGCTGCGGCTAAGAGATTATTGGCGGCTGTTATAGCATGCATATCACCGGTGAGATGGAGATTGAACTCTTCCATAGGAATAATTTGGCTGTAGCCACCGCCAGCAGCGCCGCCCTTGATGCCAAATGTTGGGCCAAGACTCGGTTGGCGAATACAGGTAACGACTTTTTTGCCTAAATGAGCGCCAAGTGCTTGGCTAAGTCCTACTGTGGTGGTGGTTTTGCCTTCGCCAAGTGGTGTTGGTGTGATAGCGGTAACATCGACATATTTACCATTTGGTACATCTCTTAGTCGATTACGCACAGAGAGTCGCACTTTGGCTTTGTATTTACCGTAGAGTTCGAGTTCATCAGGTAGGATACCCAGTTCCTTGGCAATGTCGGCAATTGGTTGTGGGGGGATGCTCTGTGCAATATCAAGATCACTTGGTACAGAGGCCTTTGGTGTTAATTTATGTGTTGTCATTTTTTTGCTCTTTGTCTGGTAGTTAGTGTAATTCTTTTGCGGCGTATAAGGTGTTTTCGAGTAAGGTGGCTACCGTCATCGGGCCGACACCTCCAGGTACAGGTGATATCCAGCTGGCGCGCTCTTGTGCCGCGGCAAATTCAATATCGCCGACAAGCTTGCCATCTTTATTGCGGTTAATTCCGACATCAACCACGATAGCGCCCTCTTTAATCCATGCGCCTTGCACCAGTTCTGGAACACCAGCTGCAACAATCAGTAGTTCGGCGCGGGCTACATAAGATTGAATGTCATGGGTAAATACGTGGCAAACTGAAACGGTAGCGTTTGCTGCCAATAGCTCGAGTGCCATTGGTTTGCCGACTATGTTTGAGTGGCCGATAATTACAGCCTCGATACCTTGTAGGCTACGGTCGATATTACGCTCAAGCAGGGTCATGACGCCTTTTGGCGTGCATGGTCTTAGGATTGGTCGTCCTTGAACCAAACGCCCCAAGTTGTAAGCATGAAAGCCGTCAACGTCTTTGTTTGGCTTAATGCGTTCTAAAACATTATTGGCATTGATGTGTTCTGGTAAAGGTAGCTGCACTAAGATGCCATCAATTCCTGGGTCGTTATTTAAATTATCGATAAGTTGCAGTAATTCATTCTCAGTAATGTCAGTGTCTAAATTATAGTCATTTGAAATAAAGCCAACCTCTTTGCATGATTGACGTTTTTTATTTACATAGATTTGCGAGGCAGGATTCTCGCCGACAATTACCACGGCTAATCCTGGGGCTCGTAATCCCTTATCAATGCGTAACTGTGTTTGTTCGGAAACTTCTCGCTTGATTTGTTGCGCGAGTGCTTTTCCATCTAGAATTTGCGCGGTCATTTTGTAACTCCTTTGCCTTGATTTGATAAATATTGTAGCGTTATTTATGGTTCTGGTCGACCTAGTTATAAAAGCGGAAACCGTTATGTCCTTTTTCTTTGGTGATATACAGTGGGCATTACTCCTTTAAATCTTATGGCGCGGTGTTTTGCATCAGATAGTGTTGTTAACTTAATGCGACGCCGCACTTTAGTTATTGTAATCATCTTGTTGTTGTGGGTGTGCGGTTAAACAAAAAAACAAGCCGAGTAATGCATGTTTCAGCAGTTTCATGCAAAATGCCTTCATGTTATTTATCGCGTAGAAAAACCATTTTATTAAGCGCAAAAACAACAAGCAAGTAGCCAAAAACCCTGATGATTAACATTGGAATTTCAAATGTTTGGTCAAGATTAAATAAAACTAAAACATGGGTGATGCCAAAAAGGCCAAAACCGATACCTATTACAAAGAGCGCTAGTTCTTTGCTGCTGCGATAGCCCCAGAAGCCGATAAAAAAGATTATTACGCAGAGGATAGTGTTAAATATATTAACTAATACTAAAGGGTCAATAAGTGTCGTCATGGCATTCTCCTTGAATTATGGTAATTGGTCGCGCATTGCGCTAATTGTTCCTGAGTAATCATTCGAGTGAAAAATTGCGGATCCGGCGACAAATAAGTTGGCGCCATGTTTTGCAATGTCACGAATATTGTCTATTTTTACCCCGCCATCGACTTCCAGTAGAATATTTTTGTTGTGCTTGTTAATTATCTTTCTGGCTTGTTTTATTTTCTCGAGTGTTCCTGGGATAAAGTTTTGGCCGCCAAAACCCGGATTCACAGACATGATTAGAATATAGTCTAGTTTGTCGATGATGTAGTCGAGATGGTTTAATGGGGTTGCGGGATTAAATGCTAGGCCAGCTTTGCAGCCGAAATCTTTTATTAGTTGGATGCTGCGATCGATGTGTTGGCTTGCTTCTGGGTGAAAGCTAATATAGTTCGCGCCAGCTTCAGCAAAGTCTTCGATTAAGCGGTCAACAGGTTTGGTCATTAAGTGTACATCAATGGGGGCTGTGATTCCGTGTTTACGCAGCGCTTTGACTACCAAAGGCCCGACAGTTAGGTTGGGCACATAGTGGTTATCCATGACGTCAAAGTGAATTAGATCAGCGCCTGAGCTAATAACGCGCTCGACCTCTTCGCCTAGACGAGCGAAATCGGCAGATAGGATCGATGCGGCAATTTGATATTCCATTGTTTTGTTTTGCTCCATTGTGACGCAAGTCCCACATCATAACTGTTCGTGCGAAATTCTACAATTATGATTGCCTCACAAGAATATGTCTCTGTATTGGCTTCTTAAGGGCGCCTCTATAAATTGTCATACAGCGGCTTGACCGCGGTATCCATAATTTTAACTTATTGAATTTATTGGATCCCGCGGTCAAGCCGCGGGATATGACGAGTCCGGAAAAACGAATTTCGAGAGGTGTACTTAATATCTCCCAAGATACCAATCAAGTTCGCACTGGTGCACTTGTTGAATGTAGCGTTCCCACTCGTCGCGTTTCGCGCGGATGTAATTTTGGAAGATATGCTCGCCCAAGACTTCGCGCATTAGTTTGCTTTTCGCCATAGTTTCGGTGGCTTCGTGCAGGTTTGCTGGTAATGATTTGATTTTCAAGCGTGCTCGCTCGCGTTGGCTCATTTGATAAATGTTGCGATTGACTGGTGCGCCTGGGTCGATTTTGTTTTTAACACCGTCGAGCCCCGCGGCTAGCATGACAGCAAAAGCGAGATATGGGTTGCACGCCGGGTCTGGTGTGCGTAATTCGGCGCGCGTGCCTACGCCGCGTCTAGCTGGAACGCGAATCATTGGTGAGCGATTACGCTCAGACCAGGCCACATGCGTTGGTGCTTCAAAGCCTGGAACGAGGCGTTTGAATGAATTTACAAGTGGGTTGGTTACTGCGCAAAAGTCGCGAGCATGCTCAAGAAGTCCGCCAATATAATGGAGCCCCGTCTGCGATATTTGCCATTCAGCTTTCTTATCATAGAAAGCATTTTCACCATTGAGAGTGAAAAGGCTTTGGTGGGTATGCATGCCAGAGCCGTTGATGCCGAATATTGGTTTTGGCATGAATGTTGCATGTAGATTGAAGTCGAGCGCCATTTTGCGGACGATGAATTTAAAGGTAGCGATATTGTCAGCGGTTGCAAGTGCGTCGCCATATTTAAAGCCGATCTCATGTTGGCCTATTGCCACTTCGTGGTGGGCAGCTTCAACCTCAAATCCGATGTTTTCCAAAACTTGCACGATTGCTCGTCTGGCGTCTTCACCCTTATCGACTGGTGTTAGGTCAAAGTAGCTACCGGCATCATGACTTTTTGCTTGGATTTGGCCGTCAGGAGTTTTTTCAAAGAGGAAAAATTCAGCCTCGGGGCCGGCATTCATCGAGTAGCCCATATCTTTGGCTTGTTTGCAGACGCGTTTTAAGACTGCGCGCGGGCAGCCAGCGAAAGGGGAGCCATCAGGATTGTGGATATCGCAGATGAGGCGTGCTACTTTGCCGCCGTAACTATCCCATGGGAAGATGATGAATGAGTCTAGGTCTGGAACTAGAATCATGTCAGATTCCTCGATGCGAGCGAAGCCTTCGATAGATGAGCCATCGAAAAGAATGTCGCCAGCCAGAGCTTTGGCGAATTGGCTTGATGGAACTTCGACGTTTTTATTGTGGCCAAGGATATCTGTGAACCAGAGGCGTAGGTAGGCTACTTTTTCTTCTTTGAGGAGTTTTAGTATTGTGTCGCGATTCATTGTTGGTTCCTTAGTTGCTGTGATGAAGTGATTGATGATAATTGCAATTTATGCGCATTGCAAACATCGTGAGCGATATATTCGCAGGTAATATGTCATTATGGGCGTACAGAATGGCAATATATGCGCATTAATTGGCGTAGAGATGCGATTTATTGCGTCTTTTGTTCGGTGCGAGCCAGGCGCCTCTACCGTCAGCACAATCTATACTGTATTATTCTTATCTGTTTTATAGGAGGCGGATTATGCGGACATTACGAATTTTTGTTATCGCGTTTATTGGTGTTTCATTGTTGGCAGGTGAAGCATTTGCTGGTTATGCGGTACAGCTGCCAAAATCTAAGATAACTAAATCCATGTATCTTGATCAAGCGCTGCAGATGCGACGTTCGGTACATGCCTTTAATACAAAAAAAGTCGTCTCTATGCAGCAGATCTCACAACTGCTTTGGGCGGGCCAGGGCGTAACCGGCCCAAATGGGCAGCGCACTGCTCCCTCAGCCGGTGCCATCTATCCGCTAAAAATTTATGTGCTGAATAAAAGCGGTGTCTGGAGCTATGCACCAAAAGAGCATGTACTAAAAATGGTGGTGGCGGAAAACAAAATAGCCGAACTGTCTAAAGCTGCGCTAGCGCAGAATTTTATTAAACAGGCGTCGGTTGTTTTTGTGATAATTGCATATCCAGGTAAAACCACCTTAAGATATTTTGGGCGAGGCAGTAGATTTGTTTCTCTTGAGGCGGGACATGTGGCGCAGAATATTTTATTAGAGGCGGTGTCACAAGGTTTAGCCGCGACTCCAGTTGGTGGCTTTGATGATCTGTATGTTGGTAAAATATTACGATTATCAAAAAAACAGCAGCCCCTTTATATTATTCCAATAGGCTATAGCAAATGAAAAAAACAGTTATTATATCTCTGTTTGCAGGTTTTATTGTGGTTACTTTAAGTGCTTGTGCGACTAATCAAGCTCGCAAAGCTGTGGTTGTAAAAAAAGAAGCGGCTGCTAAAGTTGTAGCGCTGACGCCAGTAGCTAAGAGTTTATATCGGGCGAAAAGATTTTGTCAGTGTTGTTATTGTAATCTAATGAAAGCGGATTTAAGTAATTTCAAGCCGGGCAGTCAGAAATTATCTGAAAATAGTGTAGCGCAAATTCCTGGGCAGAAAACTGCTGGCAAGGATGTTAGTGATGCTGGTTGGATGAGTTGTGATTTTGTAGGCGCTGATATGACGCTAGCAAATTTATCAAATGTAAATTTCACCGTCGCGATGCGCGGTTATGTAACGCCTTTGGCAAAAGCAGATTTTAGTGGTGCAATTTTAGATCGAGCGCAATTAACGAATGCTGTGTTGTATGGTGATAATTTTACCTATGCAAAGTTACCGTCTGCAGATTTACGCAATGCTGATTTATCGATGGCGAATTTTTCACATGCGCTGCTCAATAAATCTAATATGCAAGGCGCAATTGCTAAAACAGATGCGATGCATGGTTGGGGTGTGGATATGCGACGCGCAAACTTCTATAAAGCAAATTTAACAGGTGCAAGATTGTACGGTGATTTTGCCCATGCCAAGTTTAACGGCGCCATATTAAAAAATGCAATTATTGATACGTCCCCAAATGCAATCCCAAGTGAGCTAGAGAGCATGGTAAAGCCTAAGCATGCATGGCAGGGTGTTGATTTTAGCGGCGCCAATCTAACAGGTGCAAAAATAAAGACCGAAGGCAAAATTATTAAGCTAGAAAAAAGTGGCGCTATTTTGTGTCATACAATTATGCCTGACGGTAAAATAAATAATAATAACTGTAAAAAGAAATAAATTGTTAGGTTGCCAAAAGCATTAGCAAGAGCAGCGAGGAGTTGGTTGTGCTCCTGGTTGTGTGCTCGTAGCGTGTTCATCTAATTTGCTTGTGTTTGATAATGGTTCGTAATTGGGGTCTTGTGGAATCAAGGAGCCTAATTTCTTTATAGCAAAGATAAGGGCTAGTTTCGCATACGAAGAAAATCCTGTTGTCTTTTCTTCTAGGGTAGCGGTTTTTGTTTTTTCTTCATTTGGACGGTTATTAGAATTCTGAGTTTTAATGTGAC
>JAGLTR010000103.1 GCA_023135155.1 Gammaproteobacteria bacterium | reverse complement strand
CTTAAAAACTTATCATTATCCATATTGTTTCTCCTCTCGATTAATCCAGCACTAGCCACTCCTCGAATGACCAGTAATTGACTAACTAACTAAAGTTTTACCTAAACCCATAGGTAGAGAAATTGGGTTTTGTATGTTTAAAACTTGCTGGTGCGGGGTTAAGCCAACCTTGTGATAGTTATAATTGACTAGAAAATCAGCCATATCCTCAACGGCTCCAGCTCTGGTAAAGGTTTGCTTATTGGTGCGACCATCAGAAAATCTCGAGAATCGAACGACAACATCATCGTCCTGCTTTTCGCTTTCCTGATAATCAATAACAAGGTCATGATCTGGGTTAGTTATTTGCATCGACATTCTCCTGAATAATTGCATCCTCGTTTTGGTCAAGTAATTCACCGGCAAAATCAACAGCTCCAGCTTCACAACCAGACTCTGCCAGCAAGTCATATAGATTTTTGAGGGCAGTAACAGCCACGTTAAACTCATTATCGTGCTTTATTAGCGCGGTATCAGCCAAGTCAGCCAGATCCTGAAACTCCGTTCGAGTATCGCTCTGATCATAAAATTCAACGTCCGTATTTGTTTCCGCTTGGCTTTTAATTTGCTCTAGTAATCGCTTTACCTCACCCATGATTTTCTCCTATTTAATTTTAACTTCAACGACACGACGAACAACCACATCGATTGGCGTAACGTCGTAGTCGAATGGAACATCTTTAATTTGTAACCCGATAGCTGCATACTCAATATTATCAGTGAGGCCAAAATGGTCTTTGGTGCCAACATGAGTATCGACCTTGCTATGGGTCAGCCATTTGCCTTGCTTATTAATCCAAGCAATGCTGTTTGTTTCGGACATAACTTGCTCCTTAAAGGGTTTTAACATCAGAAACGCCACGATTAAATCCTTCGACATACCCGAGAAGGGCATCTTTAGATATAAAGTGACGTTGCATTGGTACACAATGGCGGTGATCGAAGATGGTAATTGATAACGCGCCGCGACTATCTTGCTTGCCAAATTGAATATAGTTGACATCACACTCAACTCTTTCAGCTATATTATTGGCAAATTCTTGCAGCTGATATTCCCAGTACACCGCATCGGGTGCCGGTAATCTAAAGCTGTTATGTGAGTATTTAACTTGCTTGTTTACAACTGGATCTTCTGCTAATCGCGCCATGGTTATTTCTCCTTACTTTTGGTTGTTGATAATTTCTTGAAATAATTCTAAAAGCTCATCGATATTTAAGTTGTGCTTGACTCGATTACAGATGCGATGAGCCCATTTTAAATTTGCAATAGTATTTTTGCCTCCGCGCGAAACAGGGACAACATGATCCATTTCAGCGGTATCCCAACTAACAGGGAGCCCACACAAATAGCATTTATCTGGCGCACCAATTTCATCGCGTAATTTTTTATATGGTATGTAGCCAAGCTTATTCCTAGATAAATTGAACGCTAACTTTGTCCACTTTATGTTTTTGTTGTCTTTTTTGTAGGCGGCTGTATATGCTCTTACGCAGCTTTTGCACCAAGCTCTACGACCTTTATGCGGCATCTTAGGAAACCTAAACCCGAAGTTAATAGTGGGTTGCTTGTCACCCTTGCATTTAGTGCATTGCTTCATAAAATATACCCCTTAGTGTGTGGTATATCCATCATAGAGCAGTCTCATCAGTATTACAATGCTCAATGTAATAGACACGCCCCTCGACGTGTTTCGACTAAGTAATTCGGCGACCCATAATTACGGCCTCAGCATTGTCATAAACAACCCTGCAACGAGTGCTATCTGTAAAATAAGTCAACACATAATCAGGGGATAAACCGCAAGCCTCATCTACATATTTCTTATTCATTCCAAATCCATCAGGCATAACATAAAGAAAAACCTTGTCACTAACGGTATGGATAGGTAGCTCTTTAATTTTTAATGTTATACCAACCCCTTTGCATGGTAATACCGCCATAACATCAGGATAAGTAGCCCATGCTGGATCTTGAATAATCTGATCATTATCGTCATACCAGCCAGCCGGACGTTTTTCATTGATAACGTGAGCTCTATGCCCATCCGTAGCCATGGTTTTCTTGCCGTCACTGTAGACATGGTTTAAATAATATCTAACATCTTTATCTCCGCGCGCTCTAACTAACCAATGAAACGGGCTTTTAATTTTGGTTACTGGAGGCAAAAAGAATGCATACAGGTCGGCAAGTTGCTCGTCAGTTGCGCCGTAGCTCTCGATAATGCTTAGAACTATGTCAAACGCGGCTGGTTTATTGGGTTTACGGCTTAAATTTGCCGCCTTTCTTGCAATTCTTTGGGTACTGCTATTCATAAATTTACTCCTGTTTTGGCAGTCTCATCAGCACCAGTATGCCAAGCTGGTAGACACGGGGCTCCAATCCCGTGTTTCGACTATCTTTTAAACCATGAAGCCACTAATAAATTAATGAACTCGTCGTAAGTTATATATTCAACGTCCATAAATCCCCCTGTTAAAATAAATCTTTCTTACGTTGCACAGTACGTGCGGATATGTGATTAATGTCATTCATAGCACCATAATCATCTACTAATAGTAGGGTTGTGCCGTCTTCAAGGAATAAGCTGTATGTTGGATTGCCGTACATGTTTGTCCAGCAAAAAGCGCGGGTAACGTCATCAGGATTAAAGGTAACTTTTTCACCGTCTCCAGCTTCGGACGATGTGTTTACATATGCATACCGTTCGACACTTCTAATCGGCTTATTTTGCTTTTCATATTCTGCGTTATGGGTTGCGACAACCTCACGTAATGACTCAGGATCCCAAAAGGTCATGCCTGCGACCGTTTCACCGTCCTTATCTACAATTGCAAACTGTTGCACTGTATCGGGATCGGTGTGCTCTTCAATAAACCATCTTTTCATTGTCGTATCTCCTAGTAATATCTAATAATGCGAGTGCCGTGCTGGTGCGCGTACTCGAGAGCCGCGCCCAGACTGTCAAAATATAAAGGGTTTAATGTGTTTTCAAGCTCGTAATTCATTGCTTAAACTCCTCGTTTATCCTATAATTATCAGTGAGTTATCTCATCAGCATGCAAGCTCTCAGCTTACATGGACACGGGCCTTAATCCGTGTTTCGATAGTGGTTAGTGTTGGTTAGGGCAAGTAAAGTATTGAATGCCACGTATATTGTGGCTCTCAAGAAGCAAGCCTTTAGGGGTAACTGTTTGACCAAGCTGGGCAAGGATAGAAAGATTAATAGCCTTGTTTAATTGAGTCACTAAGAACTCCGCTTCACCGGCTGACATATGTTGAACGGTATCGCCATCAATACGAATAGATGCATGAGGCGGCGCAGCTGGAGAGAATGTTGCAGTGATATTTTTCATTGGTGGAGCTCCTTACCGGTTAGCCGGTTATTTGAGTTAATTGAACCACTAACCAAAATATAGGCTAGCAGTTCACAGATTGATAATTGATTGTGTTTATAGGGGTATTAAGAACGTGATCCCTTTGGCACTGATACACGCCATACCTCATAAATGTGGTGAGCTCTACCATCAGTCCAGTCCTCGACTTCACCATTGACTACGGCAAAGACATGGGCATGAACAAAGGCTAGAAAATAGCCAGACTTCAATCTTTTCCCAATTGTTTTAGGAGTGAACTTTGAACCGTTCTTTTGAAGTAGTGGCTTACCGTTTCTATTGGTCACTGGGGTAAGCTCGACGCCCAGCTGTTTAGCAGCAAGTAAGATGTTCATATTGTTCATGCCGTGGCCATCTTTACGGCCAAAGTTAGCACATGCTGCATGGGCTTTGAAATATGAAACACGGCAAGCGATAGAAGTAGCAATGACAGAGCAATTATTATTGTCATTTTTCGCAAGCCTCGAGCGCTTGATTTTGGTGTATCGGTTAGACATGGTTTTGTCTCCTGTTAGCTTGTCTCATCAGTGCCATGGTAGCTAACCAATGACAGACCGGCCTCAACCGGTTTCGACTATGGTAGGAATAACTCTGCATCTATTGCTTGACCAGTTGAGTTGTCATTACGAGAGATAATACAATCAAAGAAAGGATATTGTTCAACCGCTGCTTTGTTAGGTGCCAATATCCACTTGATATCCCAGCCGCTTACATGACCAGCCGGCTTTAGTTCGCCGCAGTAAGTAACAGGCTCAGCATTACAGGTATATATCTCGTATAAGTTGTTGCTGTGGATATCGACCATGTTCACATTGATTGAACGGTTTATATCCGTTAGAACACCATAACGCTTAGCCTTTAACTGATTAACCTCCATAGAGCTAGCTTCATAGTCATAACTCCTATCACGCCGATACCGCTTAGCGTGCACTCTCTCAATAAAGTCATGTATTAATCTTCTATCTGTAGTCATTATGTTATCTCCTACTTATAAATATCTGTAAATGAATGCAGAATGCACGAATCGTGCAAAGTGCAATAGAGGGCCATAAACGCCGAATAACTCGAAATTTGCGGCTCTCTCACCAATAATTCCCGTGTGCGCGTTACTTTTCACTAATAACTAGCAATTCATCAAAGAACTCTTGATCCCTTGGTGTTGCTACGTTCTCGCCGGCTGTATTATCTAGCCATTTATTAATATGCTTGGTTGTTGTAGCACTCCACTGCTTTTTAGTGCGGTAATAACTGCCGTCTCTAAGCGCAGCCACTGGTGTTTCATAGCTAATTAGTATTTTAGTGCCATCTAGCAAGCTAATCTCTGTTTGATTGTTAGCGATATTTCGTACTTTCATAGTGTTACCCCTTGCATTTAGTTGATTAATAGCTGAAAGGCGCTGTAATTGCCCCAGATAGCCGAAATTCTTCGTGTTTAACATGGTATTACTCCGTTATTGAGTAAATAAGAGCGCTCTCAAGTGAAAACCCTCTTGTTTACCCTTTCATTGCGTCCAGTCTAATGTCTGGTTTCTCCGAAGGCCGACGTTATACAGCGCCGTGCTGTTGTTGCTAACTTGTGGATCAAGTATTGTCGTTAACTCCTCAATTTGCCAATCGTTTGTATTTATGAGGTCATTAGTTTTATTGATAATAGGGACATAAGCCATACAAAACGGGGACATAACAGGGACACAGAGCACACAATAAAAAGAAAGTGCCGAAAAACACGGGTTTTAACAAAGCTGTAAATAGACATAAGGTATACAACGGGTATACAGCTTGTATCGATAACATACCTCATCAATTGCTTATCATAAGTAGAGTAATACCACTCATATCGAATACTTACGTGAGCTGTGAGCCTGAATACCTAGCGGTAAATGCCTGATATGAACAAGGTCAGCTTATGGGGGCATAAATAAAAAGGGGTAGGAGTCCCAATTTCTCAGGAGAAAAAAGAGAGGGGGTGGGGCAGGGTCGGAGCGGGGCATGTCACTTGGGGATACAATATAGGCCCCCAACACTCCCGTCATACTACTTCCATAAAAATATTTCATTCTCAAAATGATGAGCTGTTAATGAGAATCATTCCCATTTACGTATCCTCAAACAGCAACCTTAATAAGAATCATTCTCACTATACGAATAAGAATCATTCTCAAAAAATATTTTATATTTCGCCTATGGGGAGTTTTGCGCTATATTTAACCCATATGAAAATTTGTGATAGTTGTGGACACCCGAATTATAAGTTCACTATTTTTGGTGGCGCGCCACTTTGTAATGAATGCGGTTGTGTAATGTCATCTTCACCGCAATGTCGCCCTTCGAGAAATAATTGTTTAGGGCAACCGGTGCAGGGTGAAACAAATAAGCTGTCTGATGAAGTAACAATGCTTGAGTTTTAAATGGAGCGCGTATGGAAATTTTTAACTGGTTAAAATGTTTGTTTTTACATGACTGGCTTTATTGTTCTCCTGAACCAGTAAATAGTGTATGGCATAGGTGCTGCAACCGGTGCCATGAAAAGCAAGAACAAAAAAACGGAAAATGGGTTAAAGGCTGGAATAAATAAAAATTTAACTATTATCGCCTTTACCCGGTGCGGTTTCATTCTTCGCCAATTCCGGTCATCCCGGGCGAGTTAAATACGGGATGGAAATAGGAACCGAAAAGGAACAGTAAAATGGAACAAGAACTTTTATATGCGGCGCTTGGTGAGATTGTTGACCGAATAGAGGGATGTGGCGCTTCACCTGAATTAACCCATGCTGTTTCTTTTGCGAGCGATTTGCGTCGTTCAGTAGGCAATCGATACAATCCAAAAGATGAATATGCCCTAACCCGGGTAACAGAAGTAATTAACAAGGAGAATTAAAATGCCAGCTAAAAATATTCATGGTAAAGAATCCGAACAATCTAAAGCTCGTCGTGGTCGTAAGGCTGATGTATTAGCGGGTGAAGGGTCAACTGCAGGCCAAATGAAAGAAACCCGGCAATATAAAGAATCACGTCTTAATGAAGTGATGGCGGAAGGCGGGATGGAAACAACTCGTGGAAAGACACCTCCTCAATATGGTCAAGGCTCCCATGAAACAATGGATTTAGAAGGCAATCAAGATACCCTGAAGTCCGGTCGTTAAGCTTTACATTTTGTAGAGTAAGGGTTAAAATAAAAATCATCCCCGGGCCATTTTAATAGTAGGCTTCGCCGCTAGTTGGAAACTACAGCCAGTAATACTCATTGCAGAGTAGTCTGGCCGGTCTTTTAATGATAGGAGAGGGTGATGTTAAAAGAAGAAACCTTGGCTCAATTGTTTAAGTTCTACGATGCAAAAACCTATGCTGAATTAGTTGAGGCTCAGCAGGGGGATATTGTTCGTCTACAAGAGAAATTAAACCGTCAAGAGCGTGAATTTAACGTAAAACAACCAAGAGAGTGAGGAAATTATGGGTACACTAAATCGCAATACAAGACTTACCACAATGGGCTCAATTATGGCTGCTATGGGTAAATTCTTTGGAAATACGCCAAAACATCAAAAACCACAATATGGCCGTCCCTCAAAACGGTTTCGTTGTCTTAAGGTAACGCACAATCCTGCAGGCTCAAAAATTCGTCGCGCTATTCGCCGTGGTAACCATGGTGTTGTGAATAAACACGGCACGATTGCAGCTGCTATTGCCGAAGATCAGCGCCAAAAATGGCTATTCGACCACAGCTACCCGTGTATTATGTTAAGTACGAGCATCTAACGACCGCGCAGGGTATTTAGCCATACCCACTCCAACATCTTCAACCATGGGGTGGCGCAAGCACATGGGATTCTTTTTTGAGAGAGGAGAGAAATAATGCAATACGCAGAATTAAAACACCAATTACCACGATATCGCTGCCATAAATGCGTTTCAGCGGCAAAAATCACCACTTTATTAACCCATGTTGACGGAATGCTCGACTTAACTGTTGTGGATCCAGATGGCAAAGAGTCAAAAATTCGCATGTCCGCTGACTGGAACCATAAACATGCACCAGATTTACATGGTTATTTAGTCATGTATGACGATGGTTATAACTCATATTCCCCAGCCGAAGTCTTTGAGAAGGGCTACACTCTTGTAACTGAGAATGAAGGGAGTGAAATCTAATGGAAGCAGATGCAATCCCCTACAAAGAAGTTAAATTAATTCAAACCAAAAATGGTATCTGTGTTGTCGAATCGCGGATTGATTGTCTCGGATCGAGGCAATGGGTTTTCAGTGAAATGAAGGATTTAAAAGCCTTTATTGGTAAAAATTTCCTTGATGCCAAAGCAGCTGAAAAGCTCGAAGCTAAAGCGCTTGCTGCAGAGAAAAAACTTTTGTCCCGAAAAGCACATAAGGAAAAGTAACGTGGGTAGAGCCAAAAAACTCAAAGCCTTAAGGCGTTCGCTGCGTGAAAACACCGATGAAGCGGTTCTAATGGAAGGAAAACAGCATATTGTAGAAAATCATGGAACCCATATGACTAAAATGACTGTTCGCCACAAACCAACCAGCCGCAAGGGTTTATATAAGCAAATAAAAAAACAAGGGGATTATGGTGAAGACTAACGATATTATTGATTTAATATTTATTGCTATCGGGGCATGTTTTGTTGGTTTTGAATTGGGTCAAAACTTGGCTGTAGCAGCGGTCTTCTTTGCTGTTGCCATAAAGAGTCCATCATGAATAAAATCATAGCAATAGCAGCAGAATACCAACATTTAAGGAATTACTGCCGAGAAAAAAATATTGACCTTAACCGCTTTGTCCACGCTACCTGTTCAGAAAAAATGCGAGGCCTGAAAGGTTTTCGATATATTGTCGTGTCACAACCATATAGCAACGATTTATGGCATAAAATGCAAATTGAATTTCGCAGAGCACGCGCAATTAGGCTACCATTAGATATAAACCAATGGACATTAACGGAATTCGCATGAAATTTTTACTCGATAGTGACGTAGAATTTGAGGCTGAAAACATGGATCAGGCGCTTATTAAGCTCGCCCTCCATTTTATGTCTATGATGCAAGCAGGTCCAGTATTGATTATTAATGACACACCACCCCTAGATATGGTAAAAATCATTAAAGATGGTGTCCCTCCATTAAGTGAGGATACAGCTGATGGTTATATTAATGTTGAAATACAACCTAATCATGAGCCACCAGTGATGTTACAATAACCATATCTATAACAAGGTTGACTAATAATGGTTGATTTAACAATTCCAGTTTTGGGCGCCACTGAGCTTGCACCTCAAAAACACCCGTTCCCAGAGATTATAGAGCCTATGGATTCGGCTTGGTGGCTTAAACCCAAAGAAAAATCCGTCTGTGACCTATTCTTGGGCGAATGCCTTATGGATCAGCCTGCAGCTTTCGCAAAAATCTATAAACCAAAAACACCATCATCAAAAGCAACCGGGACAACTCGCTTTTTTAAGCGCGCCAGAGTCCGTCGCTATCTATATTTCCGCACCAGAAAAATTGAAGAAAAAATTGAACTTACTCAAGAAGAAATTCTTCGTGACTTAATGCTTGTGAGAGATATGGCGCTTGGTCGAGTTGACCAAAAAATCGTTGTGGGCCAAGATAAAGGTATGGTTGTTACGCACGTAGGCAAAAATACCGATTTAAAGGCGGCAAATCAAGCTTTAACGCAACTTGGTAAATTCCATGAGCTTGGAATGTGGATTGAGAAAAAAGAAACTGAGGTTCAGGTTGTCAATTTTAACTTTAATATGGGCGACTCTAACAATAAAAATGAAAAAGTCATCAATAATCCAAAGGAACTAGATCATGACTGATAACTCACCCAAAGAGAATCAGAAGCATACGCCGGAAACCATCATGAAAAAACTAGAGAAATGCGAAACAGAAGTTGGTATGCAGATGGAGGCTCTGAGAAACGAGTTAAATGAACATCAAGACATCGTGACTAAAATGCATGATGACTGGGAACAGTTTCTTGCAGACTTTAAAGAAATGCTAACAATTTTCCGCTCAGCTAAAGGTTTTTTTACGGTACTTGGATGGATTGGAACCGCAGTTAAATGGATTGCTATTGCTGGTATCGCAATCGGCACCATTATCGCAGGAATAAAATCAGGAACTTGGAAATAATATGTCAAAAGCATTTGAGAAGTGCGTTCGTCGCGGAGGCGAAATCAACACGGTTATTGGTAAAAACCAGCATTTTGAGATTCCAGATGGGCATTACCGCCGGATCTGTACTTTGAATGATAAAACCCATAAGGGCCCACTAAAGCAGAATAAAAATGCCAAAAATTGAATCCCTGCCTGATATTGATTGGTCACCAGAAGCAGCCCTATCCAGCATACAAGAGGGTATCAATGATATTGATGAACTGTTTATCATTTATCACTCTAAAGAAGACGGAATGCTGTATTCATCAGCAGCAGGAATGACCACAAAAGATGCTTTTTGGATGCTCGAATTTGAAAAAGCAAGATTAATTCGCCTTGTCACAGAAGGCATGTAACTACTAATTTACTACCAATTAGCACCAATTTGGTAGGAGAGGAATAAATGAAAATGAGTCGAAACGTAGATTTAATTGTGGTGCATTGCAGCGCCACTAATCCGCACCAATTGATTGGCGCACAAGAAATTCGAGACTGGCATACTTTGCCAAAAGCTAACCCTGAAACAAACATGTATCGCTATCTTGGAAGAAATTATACCCTCCATGACCTACCAGAAGACGTTCAAGGTCGCTCTGGCCGCGGTTGGCGTGACATTGGTTACAATAATGTTATTTGCCGTAGCGGCATCCTACAGCACGGACGAGACCTAGCGATTGCCGGTGCACACGCAAAAGGCTACAACCAAAACAGTGTTGGTATTTGCATGGTTGGTGGTGTTGATATATACGGAAATGCTGAAAATAATTTTAACGACAAGCAGTTCAAAACATTGCGCGGCTATATCGACACATTATTAGACCTATTCCCCGGATCCAAGGTCGTCGGCCATCGTGATTTATCCGTTGATCTAAACGAAGACGGGGTTATTACTCCAGACGAGTACATGAAACAGTGTCCAAGTTTCGACGTGAAGGATTGGTATTATGATTAAATGGCCAAATAGTGATGGGTGATGTTGTTTACATAAACAACGTCAAAGATGGCGATGGTGCCCACATGACTGGCGAAGTATTGTGCACAAATTGCAAAAAAGAGTGGGTAGGCGTAGTACCTGTTGGCACTCACGAACTAGAATGTCCTCACTGCCACACAATGAAGGGCGTATTCAAACATCACCTTGCACCTATATCAAATGAGCTTTGGGCTTGCCATTGTGGAAATAAGCTGTTTTTTATACTAAAAAATGATATACAGTGTTGTGAGTGTGGAGTGATAACAAATAAAGATGAAATATATCATGGAGAACACTAATGAGCGTTGAATTATTAAAGGCCGCTACCTCAACAGGAACTGGAGATTCAGTAACTTCTGTTCATCCAGAACAAGAAGATAAATCATTCCAAGTTGTCGTTACAGGCGGTCCAACACAAGTTACTGTAGATATTGAAGGATCAATAAATGGTGGCGTATCATACGACCAACTTTTAAGGCATGACGTTACTGCAGACGGAAACCTTTTCCATATGAACGGCAAGCCTGTAACAAGCATAAGAGCAAACCTTATTACTTTGACGGGTGGAACATCCCCAACAGTAACGCTAAAAATGGGCAGCTAAGTCATGTCTAAAACTTATGGGCCAAACATAGGCTATGTTGGCTCCCCAATTTATGGTCGTGGCGGTATCCGCTCTGGCTCTCCCGTGCATGACGATTTAGCGTCTATTCCATTCAAATTAGCGAAATCTAATATTACCGCAACCACGCAAGACAAAGGCACTCTTGTTCGTGCGACAACCGCAATCGTTAAAGATCATGAAAACGTATTACGGGAAGTTAATTCTGGTGAATTGCGTTTTCAAGGGCAGCGTCGTGTTGAGAATTTATTAGATGATACTGAGGATTTCAGCACTGGGAATTGGACGTTTGGAGGGACAGGGTCAATAACAGGAGTTAATATTTTAAACCTACCCGCTGTTAATGACTCGATAATCCAAACGCTATCAGGAAACTCGGCAAATACAAATATGGTTGGCCTATGGATGTTGAGTGGCACAGGAACAATCACTATAGATATGTCAAACTTTAGTGACAGCTCGGCGAGCCTGCAAGTTACGCTATCGAGTACGCCAACCTTATTTACCCTAAGTAACTCTTTTACGTCAACCGTGGGGAATGTGCGATTTAGGCTTAAAAGGGCTTCTGGCGACACAGCGACAGAAGTAACAATGCAGTATGTCCAGTTACAAGATAAAACGGGCTCTAGCGATCCATCCGTTCCTGATGGATATATTAGTAAAGGTGTGGTGAGCTCACCTTGGCATGGGGCTGGAGCTGATGGTGTTCAGTATTTTAATTTTGAATATTATGATGGTATAGATTGCTGGGGAGACTCAATGATAGGCCAAGGCTCTCCAATTTCATTCTATACTCGAATGGAGATAGCTTACGGCAACGGCTATAATAATGGAGTTGGAGGAGAAACATCAACAGAAATAAAAGATAGGTTTATTGTAAATTCAGACCAAGACAATCGGTTAATACTTATCTGGGCTGGCCGCAATAATTTCTCTAGCCCGACGACTGTTAAGGCTGATATCGCTACAATGGTAGCAGCTATACCTCACAACGATTACGTTATTGTTTCTATTTTAAACTCAGACACCGCATTAGAGTACTCTGGCGAAGCTAATTACGATATTATAGTACAACTAAATAATGACCTTGAATCCCTATATCCGAATAATTATATAGATGTTAGGTCTCCTTTAGTTTCTGCCTACGACCCCGAGGTTCCGCAAGATGTAATAGATTTCGGGCGCGATGTTCCTCCGTCATCGTTAAGGGGCGACACGATACACTTAAACGGCGATGGCGCTCTACTTGCCTCACAGGTTATATGGAGTTTTATTCAGTCAAAAGGAATGGAGAGCGCAAATCTTATTACAGGAAGCATAGGTGATCTTACTGAACCACAAAGGGCTAATAAGTGTACTAACTATAATGCTAATCCTGATAGCGGGCTAACAAATATTGCTGTTGGAAGCGGTGCAGGGACATTCTCAAGAGCAGATGATTCTACTGCTCTCGCTGTAGCTGGATTAGATGCTATTTGTACAGATGGCAATGCGTTTAAATTTGTAGCCGCTGCTGATTCTGTCATAGAGATTAGCGGTCAAACCGGCAACACAAACACGCATACGGCATCAATATGGGCAAGAATTGACACAGGAACAGGCGAGTTAAGAATCGCGGCAGCAAAAGCCGCCGATATAACTTCCACTGACTACGCTAAGGTTTCTGGCACTTTAACCCCAGCGGCATCGGCAAATATTATTAAATTATTTATCCCTAATGGAAGTACGATGTATTTCGTGCTTAACCAACTAGAAGAAGCTGTAAGCGTATCCAGCGAAATAATCACAGAAGGAAGCACAGCTCCTCGTAATGCAGACGTATTACCTTATCCATCAACTTACATTCCTGCTAATGGCGCATTTAAGTTTAAATTAACACTAACGGCAGCATCACAAGGCGCAATTAGTATTTGTGGCGCTGGATCTGCATCTACGGACAGGGTAAGTATTATCCATGACGGCACGAATCTTGTTATTAGAAAGCGGTTATCGAGTGTTGATTACGACGCAACCAAAGCCTTAGCTTATGTGGCAGATACGACTTACATAATAAAAGGGCGTATAGATGACGAAAACGGCGTTGATTTATGGATTGAAGACGTTAAAGGAACGGGCGATTCAAATACTGACTCGCCTGACTTCGGTTCGGCTTTATATGTTGGCTCAGATTACGATGGATCGGGACAAATAACAGGCGGCATAGATGAGCTCACATGGTATAGCGGTCACCTTACTGATTCAGAAATGGTCGCCCTATAATGCAAGCAATAATTAAAATACCATCCGCAGCGCAATCCGTTGATTTTATGGCTGACATAGACGATATAGGTGCGCGCCCAACTGAGACTGCAGAGCCTCACCGTTTTTTTTGTTGTCCGAGCAGGTTTAATAAAAGGCAAATAATATGAAATATAATGGAGTTGTTCAGAAATCTAAAACGGTCGACGCAACAGTAATTGTTGGTGTTTTAGGTGTGCTTGAAACTAATTTTGGCATGTTAAAAGGGTTATTAGGCGAATGGTACGGGCTAAGCTATGTTGTTTTAGCTGTCGTATTTTATATTTTGCGTAAAATTACAACGAATCCATTAGGTGAGAAATGAGTATCCCGGGTTTAGGTACGCTAAAAACATGGGGGCTAATTGTTGCTAGTTTTGGGTTAACAATTCTTTTTGCCTTCCTTAAGTCGGAAAAAGCCGGTCGAGCAAACGATAAGTTAAAAGGCGAAATTCAGGCTCGCAAAACTAGCCAATCCGTAAATAAAGCAATGGTAGAGGGGAAAAATCGTGAAGATGCTGCAGTTGATAAAGTACGTAATTCTGATGGTGCTGACCGCACTGGCTTTGAGTAGTTGTGGAAGCTGTCCAGTTCAAGGGAAACCCGACCCAATAGAACGGTTCGACACACCAAATTATCCTAAAATTAAAGCTAATGAATTGGCCTGTCTATTAAATGAAACCTATAAGAAATTGAATACAGGCAAGACAATGTGCCGTGAACGTGTTAAAACATATGAAAATGTTATAGATAAATTTAATGAGTCTATAAAATAAGTTTATGGCCCCTGATGGATTCCCTCTCTTCTCACTCTCTCGGGTGTTTTGATGGGGCCACCCTAAGTTAGAGAGCGAGAACGGTCCCGAAAGGGTTTTTTAATTGTAATGGAGGATTTACTAATGAGTAAA
>JAGLTR010000102.1 GCA_023135155.1 Gammaproteobacteria bacterium | reverse complement strand
GCGACCGCTTTGCCGACTGGCCGATTAATATAGCAATGCTCTCACGCTTTAACTCCTCCAAAGAACAAAAAGAGATTCTCGAAAAACTTACCAACGGCCAAGTTGATATTGTAATTGGAACCCACAAACTCATACAAAAAGATATAAAGTTCAAGAACTTAGGACTTCTGATTATAGATGAAGAGCACCGCTTTGGCGTAAAACAGAAAGAGAAAATAAAATCACTCCGCGCCCATATCGACATCTTAGCGCTAACTGCCACCCCTATTCCACGCACGCTCAGTATGGCATTAGCCAACATCAGTGACCTCTCCATTATCGCCTCACCACCCGAACGAAGACTGGCAATAAAAACATTCATCAAGGAGCGCAACAATCAACTTCTGCGCGAAGCGGTCTTAAGAGAGATATGGCGTGGTGGCCAGATCTATTTCCTTCATAACGACATTGCGACCATTACAGCTATAGCCCACGAACTAAGTGAGCTAATTCCAGAAGCAAAAGTAAATATCGCCCATGGCCAAATGCGCGAACGCCAACTTGAGCATATTATGAATGACTTCTATCACATGCGCTTCAACCTACTCGTTTGCACGACAATTATCGAATCTGGTATCGATATTCCAACAGCGAATACCATCATCATCAATCGTGCTGACAAATTCGGCTTGGCTCAACTACATCAACTTCGCGGACGTGTCGGTAGATCCCACCATCAAGCCTACGCATACCTAATAGTCCCTTCGCATGACTCATTAACAAGAGACGCGAAGAAGCGACTGGAAGCTATTGAATACATGGAGGATCTTGGGGCTGGATTCATGCTGGCAACCCATGACCTAGAAATTCGAGGCGCAGGTGAAATTCTCGGCGAAGAACAAAGCGGCCAGATCCAAACCATCGGTTATAACCTCTATATGGAGCTACTCGAAAAAGCCGTAAAAACGCTACAATCTGGCGGCGAACTTGACCTTGATGAAACCGAACAACCTGGCACTGAAATTGATCTGGCAATTCCAGCCCTGCTACCAGACACATACGTCCCAAATGTGAACACCAGATTAACAATATACAAGCGCATCTCTAACGCGAAAAAGTCATCGCAACTACATGATTTAAAAATAGAATTCATTGACAGGTTTGGGCTACTGCCTGACGCGACAAAAAATCTATTCGCCGTAACAGAACTAAAACTACAAGCAGAAAAACTCGGCATAAAAACGATCAAGGTAGGCCCCGCACAAGGCCATATAGAATTTCAGGATAAACCGAATGTCACTCCAGAAAGAGTCATAAGCCTGATCCGCAAACACCCAATAACCTATCAATTTGCTAGCGCCACAAAACTAAGATTCAAAATCCACGACAATACTCCAAGTAAAAAAATTCAGGCTGTACGTGAAATACTAAACCATTTCTCTACTTAGCCGCTAATTCCCTAAGGAGCAACAATTGCTTCTTCAATAATAATAAGCTAGTGTTAGTGCATGCTTAAACATTACCTTATTATATTTATAATTATCTGCGGCTACTCGCTAACCGCGTTCGCTGCTAACAGCGATTTATACCAAGTAAATCTAATAGTTATAAAACATATCACAGCAAAAGCATTAGCTAGTGAACAGTGGCCAACCATAACTAAACAACCAGATATTACAAATAGTATTGAACCTGCCCTGCTCACCAATGATAAAAGTCCGCTCAAAACCGAGATCACTAGACTCACTCGTAGCAAGAATTTTCAAATTATTTTATCTGCCTCGTGGCAACAAAATATCCCTGCAGGCACAACCACAAAACCAATACATATCTCTGGTGGCACAACCGTGAACAATGATGATGATAGTGCAACGATAAATGAGATCGATGGCACCGTAACGATTTCCCGTAACCGCTATTTTAATATCAATACCAACCTGATACTCACAGAACCATTAGCCAAATTGAACCAAATCGGCGCAGGCAATTACGCCCAAACAATAGCGAAAAACAAATTAATCAGCTTTCAAATGCTACAAACCAGACGCATGAAGAGCAAAGAATTAAACTACCTAGACCACCCATTGTTCGGAACTCTAATAGAGATAACCCCCGTAAAAACATCATCTTAGGAAGAGCACTTTATCCTTCGCCTTAAAAAAGATACGCGCTATAGCTACACCCATCATCCCGAAAAACGATATTGCACCAGACTCATCATCCCGACACCACACCCGTCATCCCGTACTTGATACAGGATCCAGAAACATACACAGTGAGCAACCTTCTAAACATACTATAAATTCCGCGGTCAAGCCGAGGAATGACAATGAGTGGCAGCAGCAGTTAACATGCAAGCTGGAAACAATCTTACTTCGCGTGCTCGGGAGCTGCGGCGAAAATACCAGGGGCATTACGCAAATAATCCTTATAATCCATACCATAACCAAAGACAAAAACATCTTCGATCATTAGACCACGAAAATCAGCATCCTTCACACCACCGTCATTTCGTTCTTTTTTCTTATCAACCAAAACAGCACTATAAACCGCCTTCGCGCCCTGCTCTTGGCAATAATTCATAATCGCAGCCAACGTGTGCCCTTCATCCAAAATATCATCAACCACAACCACAATTCGACCCTTTAGATCAGTGCCCGGCTTTGCTTTCCACTTAATCTCTTCTTTACCAACAAACCCATTGCCATAACGAGTCGCATGCACATAATCAACCTCTAACGGAAAATCTAAACGCGGCAACAAATTTCCCATCGGCACAATCCCGCCAATAACAACACACAGAAATACC
>JAGLTR010000101.1 GCA_023135155.1 Gammaproteobacteria bacterium | reverse complement strand
GTCAAAGTCCCCATCAAAACCGCCAACCGGCGATTGATCGCATAGGCATTCGGAACATGTGCCAAGAGAACACCGCCATCGCTCAACAAACTGGATGCCTTACGCAAAATCAGGATCGGATCGGACACATGCTCCAAGACATTAATCATCGTGATCGTATTGAAGCGTTCCTCGGTCTCAAATTCTTCGATGAGCGACTCATAAAATTCAGCCGCTGGAAGGGCCTCTTTGGCAAGAGCCAAATGTTTGCTGGATGCGTCAATACCGACAACTCGCTCAAATTTTGGTGCCATTAATGATGTCAGCGTCCCATCACCACAGGGCATGTCCAGCAAACTATTGCCTCGCGCATGCTCAAGACACGCTATAGCCTGATAGTAGGCGAGGGCACTGTTGTAGTCCGAGAACATCTTTGACCGTGCCCAGGGGAATGCTTCCTGTAGGTTTTTCTCACTTTCTCTGTTCATATAACCAGCCATTTTCTAATCTATTTGTGCAAGAACACGCATTAGGCCAGCTTGCAACGTGACGGACGGTTCCCACCCCAGGACATGCTTTGCTTTCTGGTAATTCATAGTAATACATGCTGTAGTAGCATCAATTTGAGTCTGTTCAATATTGCTCGTACTACCGATTTCAGCTTTGATCATCTCTGCGATGGCACGGGTTGATGTCACGATACCCGTGCCAATATTTAATGTGCCGAAATATCCCTGCCGGAATGTGCACGTAATCGCTTCCACAAAATCATCCAAATGCAATAGATCTAAAGCTGGTGGCCCATTCCTATAATGATGAGTAACAATTCGTTCTGAGTGCTTCGCCTTATCAATGAAATTGTAAATGAACTTAGGCTTATTGGCTCCAGTACCGTACACCGGACTTGAGCGGATAATTGCGCAACGAAGGTTGGTCGTGCGTTGCCAGTGCTCAATCAGCAACTCAGCCAGATACTTGGTCTCACCATAAGGGCCTCGCGGAAATGCAGGAACTGACTCGTCCGCCAAAATGCTACCCGAGTAGGCCGAATAGATTTCCCAGCTTGAGGGATAAATCAATGGGATATCCCGAGATAGGCAAACGTCAAGGACATTACGAAGCATAGCCAAGGTTTTGCCTAGGGCGATATTTGATGTATAAACTCTGGGATTTGCCAGATGGATGAGACAATCAACATCGTGTTCGCCAACCAGCAGGCTTAATTGGGTGCTTCCCTGCTCGATGTCCAGTTGGTTGCGTGATGGTGCGATGATGTTGAACTCTTCTTCAAGTCGTCTACAAGTCGCACTACCAACAAATCCACTGGCACCTGTTATGAGAACCGTACCCTTATCTGTATGCTTTTTTGAGGGTAAACCAACTCCAAGCGCATCCCGAACCGCACTTAACGGCTCAAGCTTTATTTCTGACTCCCCCGTAGCCTCTTGCACCCTTCGGACAGCCGTATCAAGCGACATCTTTTCATAACTGGCGAGGATACCAGCCGCAATGGCGTTGCTACGTGAAATACCATAATCGCAACATACAACAATCTTCTTCCCATCTTCTAGATACTTAATACCGTGCCTAATTTTCTCTCGTACCGCATCGGGACGGTTGCCAGCCTTATCAACCAAGTCGCGAACATCGATTAATTGACAAGCGTGCGCTCCACGCATCTCAGTAGCAGGTGCGGTACCTATCATCGGGGTAATCCAGCGGATTGTCATTTAAGTTGTTCCTTAGAGACATATTGCTCAGTCAGACTTCGCAAATACCACCCCGGTTTAAGAACAGATCGCACAGGAAGCTCACCGGAAAAGGAGTGCCGAATCAGCATGTCCACTTCATTAAAACCAGCCATGGCACGTAGATATGTGGAAGCGGAAAATCGCGGATTGATTTCAAACGGCAACAATACCCCATCGCGAACCCGCCCTTGCACATTGATAGGCCCACAGCTACCAATGGTCTCAGCAATATGCTCGGCTTGACGGCAAAGCTCGGGGTATTCATCAATATATCCCTGTGAATAGCCACTGGAAATCAGCCCGCCACGGCCACGGTATGCGACTGATAATTTCGCACTGAGTTCTCGGCGTAAAGCAATCGAACCAACTACCTGGCGATTCGGTAGAGATAAAACACCAATGGTAAACTCGCCTTCGGTTATGTCGACATATTCCTGAGCAATGGGTTGGGTTCCGTTGCGCCTGATAAACGCTGCATAGATCATTGCCTCATCAACACTGATGGTAAAAAAAACAGCAGCACTGCCACCTGACCCTGTCGCAGGTTTTATGACACATGGTAAACCTACAAAATCAATATCACCAGGCTGAGTTACCGCAATTGTCCGGGGAATACTAACGCCATTTTCCGCAAGTTTTTTAAATGTCGCGTCCTTGTCCGAAAAAAGAGCTATCACTGCTGACGAATTTGCGACCAGTTCAATACCTGCATGGTTCAGTCTGTCCGCAGATGCACCTAATAAAATCATGGGCTGTTCACCACCAGGGATCAACCACTTTGCTCCAGCATCAGCACATGCGGAAATGACATTTTCGACATAGCTTTCGTGGCTCAGGCGATATGTCTTGGCAAACCCCGGTTCATAGAGGCCATATGCGCTCGATGAAACATCGCAACCATAGACATCATAACCACCTGCAAGTTGGAGTGACTTATAGATTTCAGTACCGAGGGACGCACCACCGATACCGGCAATCATCACTTTCATCAGCTTATCTTATCTCCCAAATAATTTTTATACAGACTTCCTGTCAACTTGAGTCTTGACAACATCAATTACACGTAAAATATCACCGTCGGTCAAATCATGATAACTCGGGAGATTAATCGCTCTCTCCGGAATAGACCAAGCCAAACGATTCTGCGGCTCGTCAACAAACATCGGCAAACTCGATAGTGGAGGAAAGAATACCCGCGCATCAATATTTTCAGCGGAAAAGGCAGCTTGCAGTTTTTCGCGCGTCACACCAGCTTGCTTATCAAAGACTACCGTCGGCATCCATACACCATTAACCGTACCTTTTGGTTCAGGATTAATGCTGACATCTGAGTGTATTTCAAGATTCTCACGATAGCACAGAAAAATATCTCGTTTTCGGTTAACAAGTTCATCAATCCGTTCCATCTGCGCACAACCAATAGCGGCCTGAATGTTGGACATCTTGTACTTGAAACCAACCATGTCCGGCCAAAACTGCTTGGTTTGACTGCGAGTACGGCCATGGTTGGAAAGTGTTAATACAGTTTCATATAAGTTGGCATCATTAGTAACAAACATGCCTCCCTCACCGGTTGTGAGTGTTTTAGTCCCATGGAACGAAAAACTTCCAAAAACGCCCATGCTCCCAGCACGTTTTCCGTGATAAACCGAGCCAATAGCTTCTGCTGCATCCTCAATGACCGGGATCCCGTATTTGCTGCCAATAGCAAGTAATCTGTCCATATCACACAGATTACCGTAGAGATGCGCTGCAACTATAGCCTTAGTTCTTGGTGTAATGGCCGCCTCCGCCAGAACAGGATCGATACACCAGCTATCTGGGAGAATGTCGACGAATACAGGTTTTGCTCCTAGATGCACAACAGGAGCGGCGGTTGCGATCCAGTTGGTGTCTGCCATAATCACTTCATCACCGGGACCGATACCAAGTGCTGCCATTCCCATGTGTAATGCCCCAGTACAGCTAGAGGTGGCGATTGCGTATTTCACGCCAAGATGCGATTTGAATGCTTCCTCAAATCGATTGATGTATTCGTAACAATCTTCGCCCCAACCGTTACGGGCGGCATCTGTAGCATAGCTAACCTCAAGCTCGGTAATAGAGGGCTTTGTGTAATAGATACGATTCACAAACTCCCCTCCAGCTTTTTTATCGTCGGAACTACTACGGCAAAACGCCCACTCCATACTCGTATGTAGTCGTGCTGCACAGAGACCTCATCTGCAATATTCCAGGGCAGGATCAGCACAATATCAGGTTTTATTTCGCTCATCATTTCAGGATTAACTATAGCTATATGACTACCGGGCAGAAATTTCCCTTGTTTGGATGGAGCGGCGTCACACACTATGGGAATAAGGTCTGGTTTAACACCTGCGTAGTTAAGAAGAGTGTTGCCCTTGGCCGCTGCTCCATATGCAATCACAGACTTTCCTTCTTCCTTTTTCTTCAGCAGGAAGCGCAACAGATCGTTTTTTACTTTATCAACACGGGGTTGAAACTGAAGATATGTTGACAATGATCGCAATCCACTGGCTATTTCCTGGTTCAAAATTTCATTAACCGAATCAGCGGTAGCTCTTGAGTCATTATGATGACAGCCAAAAACACGCAAACTTCCACCATGCGTGGATAACTCTTCAACATCGAATACCCTGAGACCAGCCTGTTCGAAAATACGCTTGACGGTATACAAGGAAAGATAAGAGAAGTGCTCGTGATAAACGGTATCAAACTGACAATGCTCAATCAACTGCATTAGATGGGGAAATTCAAGGGTAACTGTGCCACCCGATTTTAGAGCAATTTTTAGCCCACGCGTAAAATCATTGATATCCGGCACATGTGCATAAACATTATTCCCGGCGATCAGGTCTGCCTGCCTACCCTCTTCCACAAGCCTTTT
>JAGLTR010000100.1 GCA_023135155.1 Gammaproteobacteria bacterium | reverse complement strand
TATCCCATAAGAGCTTGTTTGATTAAAGCGCACGTTAATCCATAAATTTTTTGGATCAACAATATTTACCACCGACTGCCCGGCTATCATAGTAGTTCCTGGATCAGCATCTCGTGCTACTACCAAGCCATTAATTGGTGAGACCAAGCGTAAATTAGATTGGTGTAGAATTAATCCTCTTAGATTAGCACGTAGCTTTGCTAGATCATGCCGTAAAACATCCAAATTAGCATAAGCAGCATCAAGGACAGCTTTAGCAGTTTGACGTTCCTGTTGTTTTACCTCAAGCTGGTCCTTACTCACAGTTCGTTTTTCCCACAATTGTTCATATCGATTAGCTTGTTTCTTTGCGTAGGTATTACTTGCTGAGGCATGCAAAACTTGAGCTTTAGCAACCAAGAATGCTGCTGCACCTTTTTTGATTAAGGATTTTTGTGCACTAATACGTTCGTTTAAATCTACAAAATCCATCTCACCTAATAACTGGCCAGCATGAACATTATCCCCTGCGTGAACATAAACTTGCTTAATACGCCCAGCAATTGTTGGGCCGATTTTATGTGTATAACGCGCTTCAACCGTGCCAATACCAAACAAAGCAGGGGTAATCGAACGACTTTTAACAGTGGCAGATGTTACTAGAACAGGAGCTAATGGTCCCGACTTCAATACAACATAAGAGAATAATATAAATAGTGATACAAGCACTCCAATAAAAACCAGTTTGCGAATATTCATTGACAAAAACTTCATTGTTTATCTCCTCCTTTCTACCTATGATAATTCATGTTTAATTAGTTAGCATAACGTTTCCTGTTCTTAATTGTGATGAAAAATAACATGTTAGCTTAAAAATAAAGCGTAACACATTGAATTATAAGGTAGTAACGAGGTTTTGCAAGAGCAGGGTTACAACTTATTATTTATATAAAAGAGGGCAATAACTGCCCTCCTTTCTTTTGAGGTCATAAGTTATTGCTTTGTAATGGGAGAGATTTTTGTAAAGCTGGTTACATCAACTAGTCCTTGATCGGTGATTTTTAGATGTGGAATGACCGGGAGGGCTAGGAAAGCTAACTGCAAGAAAGGTTCTGATAATGTGCAACCTAAGGCTTTTGTTACCTGTTGTAGGTGCTGGATTTGTTGAACGATGCTTTCAGGATCGCTATCGGTCATTAGTCCGCCGACAGGTAAGGAAATGCTGTGGGCTTTGTGATTCCCGTCAATTACGACAATACCACCATCAATTTTGATTAGTTCATTGATCGCTTCGCATATAGTCGTATCGTCTATACCGACTGCTATGATGTTATGGGTATCATGGTTTATTGATGAGGCTATTGCCCCACCCTTTAGATTAAAGCCTTTTACAAACCCTACAGAATAATTTCCTGTGGCTTTGTGACGCTCAAGAACGACTATTTTTAAGATGTCATTTTCAGGTTCAGCGTGTGGATGTGTGCTATTTATTTTTAAATGATTTGTGACTATTTGGTTGGGGATTAATTCTATTACATGCTTTATTAATTTTGGGCCTGGATGTTGTAGCTGTATGTCCGTTGGAGCGATGCTAGATTTAGAGAGGTTGATGTTTTTTTCTGTAAAATGTTTAGATGTTGTTTTTGATGTAGTGTCATATTGTGTAACGTCGATGCCCTTTTTTATTACGCTGGTAATTCGCATGCCGTTATTCCAGTTGTCAGCATCTGGCGTAACTAAACAGAGATCTGCTTGGAAACCAGGAGCAATAGCTCCGAGTTTATTTAGATTGTACAGTCGTGCTGGTGAGTAGCTAGCTGCATAAAAAACATCTTCTGGGTTGAGGTGCATTTTTAGCGCCATGTTAATTATGTGGTCGATATGACCTTCATGCTGTAGATCAAGTGGATTGCGGTCATCACTACAGAAGGCTATTTTGGCTGCAGTTTTGGTATTTAGTAACGGTAGCAGTTTTTTGGCATCTTTAGCACATGATCCCTCGCGAATTAATATGCTTAAACCTTTGCTGATTTTTTCTTTTGCTTCTGCAATTTCGGTTGCTTCATGGTCGGTATGGATACCAGCAGCAATGTAGGCATTTAGATCTCGTCCAGTTAATAAAGGACAGTGGCCATCGATAGTTTTGTGAGAGAACTGCTTGATTTTTCTTATGACATCTTCATTGTGGTAAAGAACCCCTGGGAAGTTCATCATCTCAGCTAGGCCTAGTACGCGCGGGTGGTTGAGGAACTGTTCAAGATCTTCAGCTGTAATATGTGCCCCACTGGTCTCTAATTGTTTTTCGGGATCAGTAGATGGTACGCAGCTGGGAAGCATGATAAAAACATCTAGCAGCAGATCTTCACTGCTCTCAAGTGCCCATTTAATACCGTCTGTGCCTTTTACATTACTTATCTCATGTGGATCCCAGATGACACTTGTGGTGCCCTTTGGGAGAACAATATGTTCATAACGATTTGGTGTTAGCATGCTGCTTTCGATGTGGACATGCGAGTCGATAAATCCTGGAACGATGTAGGCGCCCTTTGCATCTATTGTTTCATGCGCATCGTAGTCACCATTTATCCCAGCAATTATACCCTGGTAGATGGTAATATCACCGGAGATGAACTCTCTATTAAAGACATCGAGAAACTGCCCGTTTTTTATGACAAGGTCGGCAGGTTTTTGTCCTCTAGCTACTGAGATTATGTCTTTTATCTTGCGCATATCACATTACCGTCCATCTGTTATTGCATTTGATGGGCATTATAGATGGATGCGACACTGTTATAAAGTTACTATTCTTCGGTAATGTTATTAATTACGACATCATCAACTGGGACATCTTGGTGTCCAGCGCGACTTGTGGTAGGTAAAGCTTTTATCTTGTTGACTACATCCAACCCTTCAATGACTTTACCAAAGACGCAGTAGCCCCACCCTTCGGCAGATTTTGCACGATGGTCGAGGAACTTATTGTCTGCGACATTAATGAAGAATTGCGCAGTCGCTGAGTGTGGATCTGCAGTTCTGGCCATAGCAATTGTTCCTGTTAGGTTTGGACCACCTTTATCCGCTTCATTTTCAATTATTGCATTGGTCGTTTTCTGTTGCATACCTGGTTCAAAGCCGCCGCCTTGAATCATGAAGTTATTAATTACGCGATGAAAGATTGTGCCATCATAAAACCCAGATTTTACATACTGTAAAAAGTTTTCGGCGGTTTTGGGCGTGTTTTCGTGGTCGAGCTCAATGATTATATCGCCAAAAGTTGTTTGTATTTTTATCATGAGTGGTTCTCCCTAAATTTGGGAAACACCATAGCGTTTTTATGATTGATGTGCAACTTGGAATCTGGTGTTTTTTTGACCGTGATTATGTTTGCATAGTAAGTAAAGTTTGTACCAACAACAACCGAGGTTGTAGCGACATTGCAGGTTATACCGTGCTGTGCGAACGTTTTAACATAGTTGTTACTATATTCTGTACTCGAGTAGAGAATGCAGTAATTGCCATTTTGATCTTCTATTTTAAAGAATTGATCGGCATCAACACATATTAGTTTAGTTTCAGCTTTCTTTAGGCTTTCTAAGTTTATGCCGCCGCCCCAGGAGTATCCTAATGGTAGTTTTGCACGCACAACGCTATAACCTGGTGTTGTTACTTGAAAAGCATTGATGATGGTTGGTTGTAAATAACCAAAATATAGATTGCAATTAATGTTGGTATTTGCGGCAAATAGCGGTGTGCAAAATGTTATTAAGGCAAATGTAAGTATTATTGTTTTCATAGTGAAATTTTCGTTAGTTAGTTGCTAAGAGAGTTGGTAATATACGCGCCTAAACTTAACGTTTTCTTAACGGTAGTAATAATAATCAAAGAAATTGGAGATAGTTATGTGGTTTCGTAATGTGCAGTTGTTTTCCTTAGGTCATGAGATCGCCTATGAACAAAGTGCTTTGGCTGAGGCCTTACAACAGTTGGTATTTACGCCTTGTCTAGCCACTCTGCCCTCTACTACTGGTTGGGTTTCGCCCACTGATAATGAATTTGGATCACTGGTATATGCTAATAATGGTTGCTTAATGATCTGCTTACAGGTCGAAGAGAAATTATTACCAGCGACAGTTGTTCAGCAAAGACTCAAGGAGCGTGTGCAAGAAATTGAGTCTGAATATGAACGTAAAGTCTACGGGAAAGAAAAGCAGTCTTTACGCGATGATATTTATCATGCCCTACTGCCACAGGCGTTCTCGAAGAAAAGTAAAATCTATGCATATATCGATACGAAACACGGTTGGTTAGCGTTAAACACTACAACGGCTAAGAAAACAGAGCTCTTTATGGACGCCTGGAAAAAAGTCATGCCAGATATACAGCTCATAAGGCCTGAATTGAAAAAATTAACTACTATCATGACGCACTGGTTACAGAACTCCAGTCAACCTGATGTTTTTGAGTTTGGTAAGAATTGCTTGCTTCAAGATCCGGCACAACAGAATCGTAAGTTACGTTGTCAGCAACAGGATTTGTTGGCGCAGAGTATGCAGCCTATTATCAAGGATGGTTTTGAAGTATCGCAAATTACACTTGTATGGCAGGATCAGGTGAGCTTCCACCTTGCTGATGATTTTTCTGTGAGATCGTTGAGGTTTCAGGATGAATTGATTGAGGCTGCGTATGAGGAGGCAGATGGTGATAAAGATGCTCGTTTCGCTGCTGATTTTCTTATTATGACTGAAACTTTTCGTAAGCTATTGCCTGATCTAACAACTGTGTTCTATAAGTAGACGCAGGTTGTTGATTTTTCTGTAGCATAGCATGTTGATTGTGCTATAATTTGCGGTGTTATGGTCAGTGTCATGTCTTTTGTTTATAGTCTCGCCCATTACCTTGGATAGATTGTTCGAAGATATTGATATTGTTTTTGTTTAACTTTTTTCTGAGGATCTATCCAATGAACAAGATTTATGTAGGTAACCTACCTTTTAGAACAACCGAACAAGAAGTTGAAGAGACTTTTACACAGTTTGGTGAGATTGAAGAGTTGGTTTTAATTCGTGATCGTTTTACTAACAACCTAAAGGGTTTTGGTTTTATTACCTTTGTTTCTCCTGACTCTGCTAAAGAAGCATTAGTTATGGATGGTAAAGACTTTGCGGGTCGTCCATTACGAGTAAATATTGCGCGCGAGCGTGAGAAAAATGATGGAGATCGTGGTGACCGTGGTGGTGATCGCGGTGGCAGTTGGTAATATTTATTACTACGACAAAAAAGGCGCTGATAATAGCGCCTTTTTTGTTTTCAGAAGCTATGTTCTATAGGGGGTATGTGTGGCTGTACGAAAAATGATCACTTTGAACAATAATATATTACGTAGTGTAGCAGTTGAAGTTAGTGATTTTAGTTCTGAGTATGTGGGCATATTGGTGGATGATATGATAGATACCATGAGAGCTCTCGGTGGTCTTGGGTTGGCTGCTCCTCAGATTGGTGTTGCCTTACGGGTAGTTGTTTTTGGGTATGAATATAGTGAGCGTTATCCAGATGCCGAATCAGTGCCACTTACGGTACTAATTAACCCCAAACTAACGTTGCTTTCTACAAAGCAGATAATTGTTTCAGAGAGATGCTTAAGTCTGCCTGATACGCGGTACAATGTGCCTAGATATCACGAGATACGATATAGTGGCTATGATCTAAACGGAGATTATATTGTGAGAAGTGTTAACGGGTATCATGCGCGTGTTATTCAACATGAATACGATCATCTTGATGGGATTTTGATTGCTGATAGGGTCAAGAACCCGCGCGCACTTGAGGCTTACTTGCTCTAATCGTAGTGAATTAGATTGACTAAGTCACTTAATCTTGTGATAATAAGTCGTTGATATATAGGGAGATAAATCTATGAAACGTCTTGTGTCTTTTTGTTTTCTGGGAATTCTTTTTTTAGCACTGGTCGCTTGTAATGTAGAAACTTCTACCTCATTTGGTTTGACTGTTCAAAAGACTGTTTTGGCTAAACAGATGGCTAGTGGTAAGATCGTTCCTGTTCCGGACAAAACATTCAAACGTGGTGAACGTATATACTATGTGTTGCTGAATGTTGGGAAGTTTAAGAAGGATGCGCAAGGTTTAAATTGGTTTGATATGAACGTTCAGGTCAAAGGTCCTGACGGTAAAATTATTATGGCTAAGGAGAATCTCTTAGGCGATAAAGGTCATATAGCTCTTGCTAATGATATCGCTCGTACTCCACATGGAATTTTTGTCACGACACAAAAATTACAGCCGGGTAGTTATACGATTAAGATCACCATTTTTGACAAGATCGGTAAAGGTAGTGCTAGTAAAAGTACAACCTTTACGCTGCAATAATTATGAAGCGCTATCATAAAATCGTAGTTTTTTTCGCCTATATCTCAGGATTAATAGCCTTTTTGGCTGTGATTGTTGATGACAGGGAAAATAAACTATTTTCTTTCCATATATGGCAAGCTTTCTTCCTGAATTTGATTCTCGGAATAATTAGCATGTTTATATATGGTTTTTGGTTGCCAAAATATATTAAGGGAATTGCTATTGATCTGCGCGAAACTTTTTTTGCGCAAATTATGGTGTACCCTCTTGTGATCATGACTGTTGTGTTGCTGATCCTTGGCATTGTTGCAGCTCGTGGAATTAAATTTAGAATTCCGCTAATTGCTGGTTTGGTAGATAAAATTGTTAATTAGGAGGATATAAAAATGGAACTTAAATTTGCTGGTTTAGGAAAAAGAATTTTAGGTGGAATAATTGATATTATTTTACTGGTAATTGTTTTTGCAATATATGTGCGTTTTTTTGGTAGAGAGGTTTTGCCTGGTAGTTATCATGTAGAAGGCATGCCTGCCTTCTACATATTTGTGTTTATATTTCTTTATTATTGGGTTTTTGAAGCTATAACTGGAAAAACATTAGGTAAACTAATCGTTAAAACACGTGTGGTAAATAAAGAAGGTAACAAGATCACATGGAGGCAATCTTTTGTGCGCAATATCATGCGGGTTATTGACGGGTTGTTCTTCTATCTTGTGGCTGCAATTGCAATTGCTTCATCAGAGAAAAATCAACGTTTAGGCGATATGCTAGCTAAGACGGTAGTTATTAATCAATAAGTTAGTTTGGTATGCGATAAGAGGCGTTTGTTTTTGCAGACGCCTTTTTTATGGCAAAAATTTTAGCTCATAATTCACTTGACGCTCTATCGAATATTGTCATAATGAGCGCATCTTAAATATCGCTAAGAAGGTTTTGCTCACTAATGGAGCCTAAGCAATCAGTATATGAGATCAAACAAGGTATCTTGCCATGGCTTGTTTGGGGCGTAGCCTGTTTCTTCTATTTTCACCAATATTTCTTGCGCGTCTCTATTACTGGTATGGAGCAGACACTGCAGGAAAATGCTCACTTGACTGCAACCACGCTCAGCAATGTGACTGCTTCATTTTTTTATGCTTACATTATTGTCCAAGTTCCAGGTGGTGTTTTAGCTGATCACTATGGCGCTAAACCTCTATTGATTATTGCGACGCTTATCACATCCTTGGGTTGCATGATATTTTCTATGGCTCATTCTGTGTTTTTACTTGAGTTGGGTCGAGTTTTTATGGGAGCAGGCGCTGCATTTGCGGTTGTTATTAGCTTAATGTTGGGCCGAGCCTGGTTTAGCCATAAGAACTTTGTGATCTTAAACGGTTTGACACTGACAGTTGGTACGCTAGGTGCTGTTTTAGGTGGTGCTCCATTTGCAGAGCTAATTCACTTTATTGGTTGGCGTCCGATTATGGTTGTTGCAGGTTTTGTTAGCATTGGTTTGGCAGTCCTTGCTGTAACTGTTGTCAGTAATTCTCCTAAGGCGCTAGTAAAGCCTCGCAAAAAAGTCAGTTGGCGCAAGACTTGGCGAGGAGTTAAAGAGGTTTTGAACAATCGCCAGGTTTGGTTATCAGGCCTTTATACTGGTTCGTTATTTCTGCCGATTGCCTCCTTTGCTTGCCTTTGGGGTGTACCCTTTCTAATGACCAGGTATAACATTGGTGTGAAAGAAGCTAGTTCAGCGATGGCATTAATGTTTATTGGTTTAGGTCTGGGTGGTCCGATTATTGGGTGGCTTGCAAATCAGACACGGCGTTATGTGCGAATTATGCGGATTGGTTCTGTGATGTCGCTTTTACTGATGTTGATGACGATATATTTCGATCCGATTTCTATGCCAGTTATGTTTGTTATTATGTTTTTTCTGGGGTTTTTCCTCGGTAGCTCATCACTAGCATTCGTTGTTGTACGTGAATCAACCCGCGGCTATGACTCTGGCATGGCATTTAGCCTAACAAATGTTTTTCAGTTGTCCAGTGGCGCCATCTCCTTGCCGATTATTGGTCATATTTTAGATGTTAATTGGAGCGGAGAGATTGTCAATAATGCACACGTATATTTGCTATCTAATTATCATAAAGCGCTTTTGATAATGCCTATTTCCATTGCTATTTCATTGCTATTTTCGTTATTTATTCGTGAACCAAAGCGATTCGGGAAGAAACACAAGGTAATGGCTTTCACCCTAGCGCATTGGGCTACGTCTGCTGGGATACAGCTAAGTGAATTATCTGAGTCAACTTAAGCTTGTACTGAGACTTCTTCGCCGGCAATCAACCAATTCAAAGTAACTCCCAGAGCTCGAGCATACTCATAAACATAGCTTGCGCTTATGCTGCGCTTGCCATTTTCATGTTGCCAGTAGGTCGTTTTCGGGAGATT
>JAGLTR010000010.1 GCA_023135155.1 Gammaproteobacteria bacterium | reverse complement strand
CCCGTGCAGCCCCAAAAGTAACCGGAGCTTCGTTTACTTTTAATACGCCTTAATGGCTTTTTGCACTTGGAGCATAGATATTTAGCTTCAGATAGCCCCTCCGGCTTTACACTGCCGTCTACCTTTTGCAAAGCCAATGTACTCAGCATACTGCTTAATACCTGATGCTGCTGGCTACTAAACAGCTTTAACTGCCGTTTTCCTTCGGCAATCTCTTCTAGGCTTTGCTCCCATCTAGCCGTTGTCGCCGGATCTTTTACAACCAATGGCATAAGCTTTATAAAAGCACGGCCTTTCTTAGTTGAGATTAGCTTCTTGTTCTTACGTTCCAAATAGTTGCGCTTAATCAATATCTCAATAACACTATCCCTAGTTGCAACTGTACCAATGCCTGACGTTTCTTTTAGAACCTTTTTTAGCTTAGTATCAACAACATATTTACCAACATTCTTCATAGCCTGAATCAACGTACCTTCAGTAAAATATACCAACGGCTTTGTCTGTTTGGCTTCGATTTTTGAATTGGTATTATCTAGCACTGTCCCTTTGCGCAGTTTCGGCAAGCCGATTGCTTTATCTCCGCCCTTATCAATATCTACCTTATCATTAAAGGTCAAAATAGCTTTCCAGCCACGCTCTACGAGCTCATTACTAACAGCTTTGAATGTTTCATCCTCACAAACCACAACAATAGTGCGACTAGTATAAATATAACCACCGAGAAATTGTGCTATATAGTAGCGGCAAATCAAATCATAAATTTGCTGCCCGTCTTTAGTTAGTTTTTTCAGATCTACGCTCTTGCTCTCTGTAGGGATAATCGCATGATGCGATGGGCTGTTATTGTCCCATTTCTTCCAAACCGATGATTTCTGTTTGTAATCGCACTTACTGATTAGTGCCGATAGATCAGAATCTATACTCTTCATATTATCAAGAATTTTCGCAGCATCATTTAACTGACTTTCCGGCAGAAAACCAGAATCAGATCTTGGATAGGTAATAATGCCTTTTTCATAAAGCAGTTGGGCGATATCTAAAGTACGCTTGGCTGACATACCAAATTTACTTGATGCTTGGCTTTGTAGCTCAGACAGCGATAAACAAGCAGGTGCTGTAGTTTTCTTTTTCTCATCCTTAGATTCCTCAACCTTGGCTGCTTTATTCTTGATCTTTGCCGCAACATCACTAGCAATCTGCTGGTCCAGACACCTGCCTTCACTATCTGCCTTATCTTCAGATATTTGCAATTTAGCCCAGAACTTCTCATGTTTTTTACTACTAAACTTTGCCAATAAAACATAATAGTTTTTTGACTTAAAATTCTCGATCTCTAAGTCACGATCAACAACAAGCTTTAGGGTTGGGGTTTGAACTCTACCAACTGAAAGCACACCATCACCATAACCACCAAATAAACTACTGGCAGCCATTGTCATATTCATACCAACTAACCAATCCGCTTGTCGTCTGCCTATACCTGCATAATAGAGATTCTCACTAAACTCACCTGGCTTAATATCAGCAAGAGCTTTTCTAATACTCTCTACATCTAATGCAGATAACCACAAGCGCTCTATTTTCCCCTGATATTTGCAGTAATCCAAAACCTCTCTAGCAATAACCTCACCTTCACGATCTGCATCTGTTGCTACCACCACATGCTTAGTTTTTGCTAATAGTTTCTGCACTATATTAAACTGCGATCTGGTTTTTTTATTTATTATCATCTGCCAATTCTCTGGAATAACTGGCAGCTTTTCTATTGACCAAGGTTTTATATCGCGCCTGTAATATTCAGGCGATGCCATCTCTAACAAATGACCGATACACCAAGTTACAGTTATATCTCCACATTCAACACAACCATCACCATATTTTGTTATACCTAAAACTTTCGCAATATCAGCTCCTTGTTTTGGCTTTTCGCAAATGTATAAAGTTTTCATGCTTTGTTACCTCTCTTTTTTAAACTAAAATTATAAAATCCCAACAATAAATCCGATTAATTTCCCAAACAGGTTATAGACAAACAGTAATTCAAATAGGATAAAGAAAGTTAAAACCTGCCAACGCAGTCTAATTAACTTAACCATAACTCGCGGATGCCACTTTCTTAGCCTTCCCAACCAACAAATAATTGATCGCCAGAAATATATCACCAAGAAAAACACGAGGTAGCGCCAAACAACAAACTGCCATACATGAATCTGTAGAAAATGCTGGAGACCAACAGCAGAGTCGTGATAATAAATAAGCAATAATCCTAATAGTAGGCCTATTAACAATGTTGCGATTGCCAGACCGCTTATAGCTGTTATTTTTTTAAACATAATTACTCTCTAAATTGTTTTCTTACAATTTGCCTATTCCCGAAGTCACAGCACCTCTTGCAATATTCCCACCGCTACTTCCCGATGCATCTGCATCACTGCTCATCGGCTTCATCATGCTTGTAATTTGACCACCGAAATGAAATCCAGCCCAAGACATAACCGACATCCAAGCCATAGGCAAAATGAGATAGAGCGTACCAACCACCATATTCACAAAACTCATATTAATATTGTACTGCGCCCCTAAAACACCACCCATTGCTTCAACCTCAAATAGATGTGGGTATAAAGCCTGTATTAGAAAATGGTCGAACCAGGCAACTAAATGCCAAATAAATGAACAGAAAATCAATGAAAAGATGACGAATGTACCTGCTATACAAAAATTCATCCGGTAACTTGAAAATGGGATTGCCAAAGCTAAAAACACATAAACTGCAAACAACAATGTCGCTTGCAGTATGGGCAATGCATTAATCAATAAATGTAGCTTTGGAACAAAGGTAAAGCTGTGCATAGCAACACCTACATCACCCAATATTGTGCCGACAAACCCTGACGCATAACCGTTTGGATTATCATCGTTTAGAGATTCGTAGCCACGCACTCCATCTTGAAGTGATTGCGTACTGCTATGAGTGATTAACGTCCTAATTGCCGCATCTTCCATCTCCGGCGTCTTATGGCCAAAGTGAATAATCTCTTGCAGTAAATTCACTGGCAATGTTTTTACTAATTTTGCTCTTAGACCATTTGATGCATCACTCCACCAAACCTGACATGACGGACTACCCCATTTTGAATGATCTGTCACTTGACCCTCTTCAGCATCACGCGTTGAATCATATGGAAAACCAGCAACAGGGGAATTAGCACGAATTGCATCATAAAACCCAGATACATTTAACAGCACACGGCTACCTAACCAACCTAAATCTTGATTACCGTATTCTTTTAAAATCTGATTTATTTGCCCCTGCCCTGCATCTGAAAAATTACCACCCATATACTTCGAATAAGCAGGCACATAACATTCGGTATAAAATCGACTGATTTCTTTTTGCAGTTTTGGGCTTTGGACCTTTGCTAAAGCTAATTGACTATGTAGCGCTCGATAATCAATCGGCGCACAACTCAAACCAATATTTGCAGCATGTGTAAAGCCATTTGAAAAAGCCATTACGATATACCACAATACAGGAACTTTAACGCCAGTCGGCACATTAAAGGCATTATCATAAGTTGTACCAGTATTGCC
>JAGLTR010000001.1 GCA_023135155.1 Gammaproteobacteria bacterium | reverse complement strand
GTGGGGGTGAATTACCGCTTACTTATGTAAAGGCAAGAGTGGTTTTGCCGATGTGTTTTTGCGTGAGGCGGCAAATCATGGCAATAAAAAAGCGCAAGAATATATATCGTTACAGGATAACGGTGCGGTATCAAAATCTGATTGGAGCAGGTTAGTTCTGGATATGGAGGCAAAACATATTTTATTTGGAGAATAATATGGCGTACTGGGACAAAGTTTTAGAAGAGGTTGCAAGTCGAGATGCAAATTCGAAATCTAGGCTTACAAATATCAATTGTGCAACAAGTGATAATAAAAAATATGAGAGCAAGGATTTATTCAAGCTCCGCAAACCAAAGCCGGAAATATCGGCAAAGAAGTCAGAAGTTCAGTTCTCACGCCGTGAAGCGGATTGCTTGGTGCAATTCTTAGAGGGCAAAACAATCAATGAAACTGCTTTAGTGCTAGGGTTGTCATCACGCACCGTCGAATTCTATGTAAAAAACATGCGACAAAAAGTAGGTTGTTGTACGAAAGCTGAATTGATTCGCGTAGTTAAGGCCGGAGATTTTGTCTTGTTATGGGAAGACGATTAGACTGTAGGTAGCTACTATGAAATGAATAGGTGATGACGTAGTATCAATAAGCCCATGAATTGTTTCATCCTAGTACATCAGTGAGAAATTCTATAAATAACTCAGTCTTTTTGCACAAGTATTTCTTTGATGGATAGACTGCGTATAGATCCAGTGGGTCTAGTTGAAATTTTGTTAATACGGGAACTAGAGTGCCGGTATTTATTTCATTGGCAACGACGAAGTGCGGTAGATATACAATGCCTACATCGTGAGTAGCTAGTTGCGTTAGATTAATGCTGCTATTAATACGCACATTTCCTTGAGCAAAGACTGGTATTTTTTTTGAGCCGTCTTTGAAGTTCCATATGTGCTCTTGCTCATAGTAGTGGGTTAAGCAATTATGATTAGTTAGCGTACTTGGCGTTTTTGGAGCGCCATGTTTGGCAAGATATTTAGGCGACGCACAAGTAACTTTTTGCCACTCGCCAATTTTTCGATAGTAAAAATCTGTATTTGGTAGTGGGCCACAATTAAGCACCATATTATAACCTTGGTTTAATAGATGCAGTAGATAATTGCCATTAAATACATGAAGGTTTATTCCCGGATTCTGCGCTAAGAATGCAGGAAGTTTATTCATAATGGTTGTGTAGTTTATTCCAGTTGGTAGACCAACTTTTAGCGTCCCGCTAGCTATTGAGGTGCATTTTTTAATGTCACTTTTGCTTTCTTCAAAAGTTTCTGTAATTGATTTGGCGTATTTGTACAGCGCTTCACCTGCTTCAGTCGTGGATAGCATGCGAGTAGTGCGATTTAGTAATTTTGTATTGTAGTAAGCTTCAAGGCTGCTAATGCGTCGTGATACAACCGATATAGATAATTGCAGTTTTTCAGCTGCGCGTTTTAAGTTACCAAGCTCGACAACAGTACAGAAAGTATTTAAATTACCTAACATATGCGTTCCTCATTGTTGCAAAAATAGCAAACTACCATTGCAATTCTAGTTCTTTGTCTTGTTATGTGCAAGTATTATACTTGTCATCGAGATAACAACTGACGAGGTAAGCTATGAAAAATTATGAATTGATCGTATTTGATTGGGACGGGACTTTAGTAGACTCGATACCAACTGTAGTTGCAAATTTCCAAAGTACGGCACGAGCTATGCAGTTGGAGGTGCCAACCCGAGAGCAAATAGAGCAACAGATTGGTCTTGAATTTAATGATATTGTTACCTCATTATTTGGCGCAATCGATATGACGTGTTTCAGCCAATTCTATAATGAGATTCATAACACTAGCTGGCAGCGAATGCGGCCATTTGCAGGCGCATTAAACACACTTAAATATCTGGATCATGCTGGTTATACAATTGCAGTTGCTACTAATCGATGTAGAGAGCAGTTGCAGCAGATGCTGAATAATCTCCAACTACAGGATTTTTTCGCTATGACTATTTGCGGGGATGAGGCTAGTCCAAAACCAGATCCTGCAATGTTGTTACAGATTCTGGAGACATTAAATATTTCACCGACAAGAGCGTTAATGGTGGGGGATAGCTTATATGACATTCAATTTGCAAATAATGCGGGCGTTGATTTGGTAGCTGTTAATTACGGAGCTCAAAATGAGTGTTTATCCAGGTATGCCGAAATCAACCTTATCAAGCACCTTAGCTGTTTACAGGCATTCCTGTGAATATTGTAGGTTGTATGTTCGGGTGTTTGATATAAGGCTAAACTAGGTTTTTCAGATGTTTTTTAAGGTTGCCGTTGTTGCTTAACCTTGATTGAATTCAAGATGAGAAGACTAATGGCTTGGTGCGTCAATACTTAAAAAAGGTTCTGATTTTTGCTCAGTGACAGATCATGAGCTTGCTATTATTATGAAAAAGCTAAATAATAGGCTCAAGAAAAACATTGAGCTATGAAACTCCAAATGAGGTGTTTAATAAGCTGAATACTTAGAGATTTTCTCATATAGATTAGGAAAGTTAATAATGTCATTTAAAGCTGTTAAAGCAATCATTATTAAAGAAGAATAGAAACTTTTCAGTATAAGTGAGGATTTTTATGTTAAAAAAGAGTAAACAGTTATATCTCATTGTTATAATGGTCACTACCATTTTATTTCTGCCTGGCCGACTATGTGCGCAAACCAATATCAAAATTAATAAAGAACAACTTTCCACTTTTATTAATAAATGGCGTGTTAAAAATAATATGACAGCCATATCACTAACAGTCTATACCCCAGCAAATGGTTACACTACTGTATATAGCGGCTTTAAAACCATTAAACTAATAAGCAAAATTGATAAAAATACACCCTTTCAGATTGGTAGCATTACAAAGACTTTTACATCGATGGCCATTCTACAGCAAGTTGCAAAGGGAAAGATTCAGCTGACAAATAAAATAGGGAGATGGTTCCCTCAATTCCCAAGATGGAAAAATATCACGATACAACAATTATTGAATATGACGAGTGGTATATATCGCTACATGGAGGTGAAAGCATTTTCTAAAAAACATTCGGCAAATCCTGAATATCAGTGGTCATCTATGCGGCTAATTAGACTAGCATATAAAAATAATGATTATTTCGAGTCAGGAAAAGGCTGGCACTACAGCAATACAAATTACTTAATACTTGGGTTGATTTTAGAAAATCTTACAGGAGAAAGCTCAAAAAATTATTTTAAGAGATATTTTTTTGATAAATTCAAATTAAAAAACACCTGGTATATTACACATCGATATGACAGTCTGTTATTGAAAAATATCGCACACGGATATCACAATAACCAAGATATAACAAACTACAGTATGTCATCATTTGGTGTGGCTGGTGCTATGTTATCCACCTCAAATGATATAGCGCATTGGGTTAATGCAATTTTTATGGGCAAAGTCGTCCCTAGAGGTCAGCTAAGAGCATTTAAAACGACGATTGCATTTAGCGCACCACCAAAACCGAAAGGCAGTTGTTACGGGCTTGCTGCTTATTATAGCCATTCGAGCAAATATGGCGACATCTGGTGGTATTCTGGCGCAACAGATGGCTATCTTTCTTTGTTTATGTTCTTACCTAAATATCAGTTAATTATTGCTGCTACTATAAATCATATTAACGGTGAGAATTATTGGATGCTGATGCCTACAAACGATTTTGCTAATCAACTGTTAAAAAAGCTTTTGGTTGAGCAATAGGAGGGTTGCGCTTATTTCTTGAATTCAAGCATTGTCACCTAGTTAAAGAAGAATTATCAAGAAGTGATTTTAGGGTAGATTAAATAGGTGGTTGCACTTATTGGTTGAATTCAGGATTATAATAGGCATAAAATAGTTTTGCATTCAGCATAGGAATGCTTATGATAAACAGGTGCAAAAAGCTGGCATTAAACATGCGCATGATCTGCGTCATGCTTATGCGCAAGAACGCTACAGAGAACTTACTGACCACAATAATTATTATGTGCTGCCAGCACATAAGCAATATCTTGGACGGTGAATTAATTATTAAGAAAGGATGTATATTATTTTGAGGTTTGTATCCTATAATATACTTCAGGTTTATAATCTGATCTGGTTGGTATTTACTTACAATTATTAGTTATAGGAGGAATATATTATGTTGGGTTTGTGTGCAACTTCAACAAGGCGCATTGGGCAACGGCAATTAGGGAAAAACGGCCCTATGGTATCTGAGATTGGGTTAGGTTGTATGGGTATGTCAGAATTTTATGGTTCGGTCGATCCTGATGAGTGCAGGAAAACATTGAAGAGAGCCCTTGAGTTGGGGTGTAATTTTTTTGATACTGCTGCTATATATGGATTAGGAAAGAACGAGGAATTTCTCGGTGAATTCTTGGCGGATATTCCAAGAGAAAGCTATGTTCTTGCTACAAAGTGTGGTGTAAAAAGAGACCCAGAAGATTTGATGAAACGTGTTATAGATAATAGCGCTGCACATATTAAGGAAAGTTGTGAAGAGAGCTTGACTCGCCTAAGGCTCGATTATATAGATTTATATTATCTGCATCGTATTGCCAACAATGGAGACAATATTGAAGATAGTATGCGGGCTATGGCTGAATTATTAAAAGAAAAGAAAATTCGTTATGTAGGTTTATCAGAGGCTAGTAAAGAAACTATAGAGCGAGCAAATGAGGCGTTACTACGGTTTACTGATGGAAAACATCAAATTACTGCTGTAGAGACGGAGTATTCCTTAATGAGTCGTACTCCTGAAATTGATGGGGTTATTGATGTCTGTTGTGAGTTGGGTATAGGGTTTGTTCCATACTCGCCACTTGGACGTCAATATTTGACCGGCGTGAATAAAACAGTTGATAGCCTTGAACCAGAAGATGTGAGGAGAAAGTTTCCACGCTTTCAAGCCGAGAACACGGAAAATAATCAGAAAATTGTTCGGCAGATTGTGACAATAGCTGAGGAAAAAAAGTGTACGCCTGCACAACTTTGCTTGGCATGGGTGTTAGCGCAGGGAGAGAACATTGTTCCGATTCCAGGCACAAAACGGATTCTATATCTTGAAGAAAATTTATTGGCGACTGAGGTTACGTTAACGCGTGCAGATTTGCATAGATTAGATGAAATTGCTCCAATAGGTTCATTTTCAGGTGAAAGATATGCTCTATCTTTAATGAAAGATAATGGTTTTAAAACTGAGGAAGAGGTTATTGAAGAATGTAGTAAAAAAAGCATTTGAACTGAATTGGTTTGATAAATAACTTTTGAGTAGGTTGTAATATGAAAAATATAACCAACTATTTATCTAGGTAGAGAGAATTTTGTTAAAGTGGATTTTTTTATATAATGATTAACAATCATATTTTAGTCTCGTTAGTTGCGAGTTTTATTTAGGAAATAGTAGTGCCAAAAATTATCGCTAATAAGAACGTAGAGCTATGGACTGAGAGTTTTGGCTCAGCAGAGAGAGAATGTATCTTATTGATTGCTGGAGCCCAAGCGCCGAGTACCTTTTGGCCAGATTTGTTTTGCAAAGAGTTGGCAAGGCTTAGTTACTTTGTTATACGTTACGATCATCGCGATATTGGTTATTCAACGCATTTTCCGGTAGCTAAATCCGATGCTGTAAAGCATAGCGGTGATGTTCTCGCTGGGCCTTATGATATTTTCGTATTAGTGGATGATGCTCTAGCTATTTTGGATGGTTATGGCATCAAAAAGGCGCATGTTGTTGGTCACTCAATGGGTGGGTTTATAGCGGAGCTTTTGATACTACGCCACGCTGATCGTATACATTCCGCAACCATTATGTCAGCAGGTCCGCTATCTATGCATGAGAGGCATAAATTGCCGGCTGCTAGTCAAAAGACCATGGATGTGTTGTCAAGCAATAAGCCTACAGGTGATTTTGCGAACGATCTACCTGGTTGGTTGAATAGTTGGCAGTATCTAAATGGTGGCTTGCCTTTTGATAAGGAGATGGCAGTGAAATACGCTGAGTCTATTTATGAAAGACATCCCGGTGGTTATGCGATTGCGCATAACCATATTGCAGCGGTGAATTCTGTGCCAACAATTGAAGCCGAAGAATTCAAAGCTATCAGTGTGCCAACGTTAATAGTCCATGGTGAAAATGATAAGTTGCAGTTAAAAGCGCATGCTGAACAGCTAGCTAAGTTAATTCCACATGCCAGATTAAATATTATTTCTAAGGCCGGCCATGTGTTTTTTAACAAAGATGTTTGGCAAGATAAGATCTTGAGAATGGTTTTAGCGCGTGTGGTTTAATCAGGAGGCAATAAATATGAAATATAAATTAATGTTATTGTGAGCAGGGGAAGTAATGGATATCAACACTAGTGTAACCAATGAAAATATGCAGAAGGTGTGCTATATAAATTATACAAATCCGAAGTTTCACTGTAAATGTTATAGACAATCATTTTGGGAGGCATGATGCAAAGATGCGCTTACTTTATTCGAGTTATTGTAATATTAGTCATGGCGAATGGTGTATGTGCGGTTGATGCTGCTAACCGAACAGGTAGTTATTTGTTGAAGCCAGCTGGTAATTACGGGGTTGGTTATCAGGATATTCAATTAACTAATAAACATATATGTCCAGATAGATTTTATCTTAAAAATAAGAATGAGAGTGATTTTAGTCCGAGTAATAAAAAATATTGCCATGAAATCATGTTAAGGGTTTACTATCCAAGTAAAAAAACTGGTTTAGGTGGTAGGTATTATGCGCCAGATATGCTTGATTGGATTAATTGGATGGTGGGCAATAGTCATTTAACGAAACTCGAAACGGCTAAGTTGAACTCTATTTTGAGCGTGCGGACTTATGCTCATGCTGATTCCAAGCAAATCACCGACAAAAAATTTCCGATTGTGATATTTATGTCGGGTTCAGGTCAGCCAGCTCAGAACTATAATAATGTTATTTCAAGTTTGGTGAGCAATGGGTATATAGTAATTGGCGTGAATTCTTTGTTTATAAATGGGGCGTTAGAGCTCAGTAGTGGCCGTGTTGTTTTGCCACCTAAAGTATACTGGGATAGAGATGGTCAAGCGGTAAACCTTGGTGATTTGCAGTTTGTGTTAAATAAGTTGGCAAGAATAAAATACAAGCATAACTTAACTAGTTCCATGAATTTTAATAATATCGAATTGATTGGGCATTCAAGGGGGGCTATGACAATTGTTCATTACTTGGAGAGAACAAAAGGACATCATATTAAGTCTATTGTTTTGATGGACCCAGAAAATATGGCGTATCATACTAAATATCCCTTGCCGAAATTTAACATACCGACAATGACGATGTGGAGTTCGTGGTATAAAAACGACAGGCATGCAGTTGTAACTCCTGGTAAAAATATCTACGAAGTGGTACTCGCACCAGATTCTAAAAATAAGACCTACTCTAATCATGAAAACTTCTCTGATTTTTCCACATTGCAATATCATTCAGCCCTCCAAATGTGTAAGGTTCGGAGATTTTTAACTAAAACTGGGAATGAACAGGTTGGAGCAGGGAATGGAGATACAATAGCAAAAGCAATAAATAATCGGGTATTGAGGTTTTCAAATATCTATATGAAGAATAATCGAGATGAAAAGCTGCCTCATATGTCTTATTTGTAGATGCACTATCGATTAAATGCGATTATGCCGTAAAGGGATGCAGGAGACTTTACGGTAGCAGGCAAGTTGAGCTAGTAAGAGCAATCAAATATTAATGCTATTGTTGCATATAGAATGATAATTTATTGAGAGAATTATTTGGGAGAACGCTATGAATAAAATTGCAGTTATTACTGGGGCGAGCAGCGGTATTGGTCGAGCTGTAGCCATAGATCTTGCAGCACACGGGTATAATGTTGTTTTAGTGTCTCGTAGTATAGATAAGCTACAACTGCTACAGTATGAAATCACAAAAAGTGGTGGTACAGCGCAGGTGTACGCATTGGATGTCGCAGATTCAGTTGCGGTAGATGCATGTATTTCTGATGTGGTAACTACGCTCGGTAGGATAGATGTACTGTTTAACAATGCAGGAGTTATCTATTCTGAAACAAGTGAGATCACAAACCAGAATTTAAAACATATGATTGATGTTAATCTCTTAGGCGCGATGAGTGTCGGTAATGCTGTTGCTAGGCAAATGAAGAAACAGCGCTCTGGCTATATAATCAATCTGTCATCTATAGGTGGTAAAGTTCCAAGCGCTATGCTTGGTGGATATAATTCTTCGAAGTTTGGTTTGGTGGGATATGGTGATGCTCTTTGCCAGGAAATGTTGGCATATAGTGTAAAAGTAACAACATTGTGTCCTGGGATGATTAGTACTGACATGGTAAAGGGCGTATTAAATCGCTCTGGTATTGACGCTGAAGAAATAATGCAGCCAGAGCATATTATTAAAACGATTCATTATCTTTTAGAGCTTGGTGATGCGGTGGTAATAAAAGAATTAGTGCTCGATAGCACTGTAATTATGAAAAAGAAGGTTGCAGCTATATCTTCAGTGTATGGTAACAAAACAAATAATAGGTGAAAAAATGAATTTAAGTGTAGATTTTCCGTTAATATTGACTGTATTAGTGATCATTTCTGGCTTAGTAGCTTTGTTTGATATGTTGTTTCTGCGTAAGAAACGTAAGCTGGTAAAGAAAAAGCAGCCGAAACTTATTGAGTATGCGCGGGAGTTTTTTCCTGTCTTGTTAATTGTGCTGTTGATACGGTCATTCTTGGTGCAGCCATACCATGTTCCTACTGGCTCATTAGAGCCGACTATACTTCCTGGTGATTTCATTGCTGTAAATCAGTTTGCTTATGGTTTGAGATTACCGGTGCTTAACACAAAGGTTTTGGATGTTGGAGAACCAAAACGCGGTGATATTGCACTGTTTCGTTACCCAAAAAATCCCGCGAAAATTTATATTAAAAGAGTAATAGGGGTTCCGGGTGATCATATTGTATATCGACATAAGATATTAATGATTAATGGTAAAATCATTCCAAAGCATAGTGTTGGCATGGCATTAGACGTTGAGCCAGGAAGTCTGCCTATCCCAGTATATAAGAAAATTGAGAACTTGTTTGGCATTAAACATAAGATCTATCAATGGCAGCAAGGTGGTTTTCTCGGCAGTGTCGATGTGGTTGTACCTAAAGGTCACTATTTTATGATGGGTGATAACCGCGATAATAGTGGTGATAGTCGAGTTTGGGGCTTTGTTCCTGAGAAGAATTTAGTAGGTAAAGCGTATATAATTTGGATGAGCTGGGATTCGGAAAATAACTCTGTGCGTTGGCATAGGATTGGCAAAGTTATTAAATGATGGGTTTGATCACAATATGAAATTTAAATCACTATTGTTTTTTTTATTAGTAGTAAGCAATGTTAATTGCAATGCTTGCCCCGCGTCAAATGCGGGGCATCACCAAGGTTTCCAGTTGATCGATGCCACAATTAGTTCAGTTCATAAGGCAATCAAATCCCGCCAACTTACATGTGAACAGCTGGTTAGAATGTATATTAACCGTATCAAAAAATATGATTTAGACGTTACAAATGGTCCGCCGCTCAATGCAATTGTAAATATTAATCCATCAGTGATTGATGAGGCGCGGAAGATAGACAAGACCTATGCTAGAACGAATAAATTTATCGGGCCGTTGCATTGTGTTCCAGTGATCTTGAAAGACAACTTTGATTCGTATGATTCTACGACTACAGCGGGGTCATTGTCTTTGCTCGGATCGCAACCTAATAAAGATGCTTTTATTGTTGCTAAGCTACGTCATGCTGGCGCGATTATTTTAGGTAAAGCTGGGATGGATGAGTTTGCATCTGGTATGTCTGGAATTAGCAGTCGCAGTGGTCGAATTGGGAATGCGTATGATCCTAATAACAATCCCGGTGGATCTAGTGGTGGTCCTGCTGTAGCTGTGAGTGCCAATTTTGCTTTAATTGGTATGGGAACTGATAATGGCGGTTCAGTTCGTATACCTGCTGCTTTTAATGGTATTTATGGTTTGCGTCCAAGTACAGGTTTACTTAGTCAGAGTGGTATTTTCCCTGGCGGTAATTTAGATGGAACAGCGGGGCCGTTAACTCGAACTGTGCAGGATCTGGCAAGAGTGCTAAGTGTTATTGCCCAGCCCGACCCCAATGACCCAAAGACAGTTAATGTACCTAGAGTTAATTCATATAATGCCTATTTAGACAAAAATGGCTTCAAGGGGAAACGTATTGGTATCGTTCGGTCAGTTGCAGGTCTAAGTGCTTTTGGCCATACCAGTAAGCAGGTGTCATTAATTTACAAAAAAGCGTTTGCCGAGTTTAGGCAGTTAGGTGCAACTGTCGTTGATAATATTAGATTGCCTAAGTTTGATAACAATCGCGAATATAATACAGCAGGGAGTGTGCAGGATATTAATGCCTACTTAGGGTCATTTCATGCAACAAGAAAAAGTTTTCGTGACATATGTTTGTCAAATAGAACGCGTACTTATGGCAGTATTAGGAAATGTTTAAAAGTTGTAAAAAACATGCCAAAAAAATACGGCAAAAAATATAACATGGCGCTAAAAATATTTGCCAAAAACATGATGTATGTTGAGAAAATAATGCGTCGTAATGATCTTGATGCACTTGTAATGCCAATAAGCCAAGTTGGATATGCTAGTTATAACATAGAAGCTGTTAATACTTGGAAATTGGCAGTTTCCTCTAATTCTGGTTTGCCGGCAATGACTATTAATATTAGTTATGCAGGTAACAATAAGGTAAAAATGCCAGTTGGAGTCGAATTAATTACTAAGAAATATGACGAACCTACGCTAATCGCGATGAGCTATGCATATGCAATACACAACAAGCCGCGTTCATTGCCTCGATTAAAGGAACCAAAAAGGCCGTCGACACTAACAAGGCTAACCATACCCCAAATGAATAATTTGTTTGCTGATATAGGGAAGCAAGCATATGCCAAGATACTACAAAACCACGATGAGAGTGCATTGACCGGAACGAGATTTAGAAAAATGGTTTCGAATGTCTTACCAAGATTCGTGCAAGGGCGGTATACCAAGATAGGTAATGTGCAAATATATTCTGAGTACTATCCAAACCCAGGTGCTAGATTTAAAGGAACAATTATCTTTGAGAATGGTAGTGGTACTCCTTTAACTGAATGGACGCAAAACAAGAATTTTTTTAGATGTGTACGACAGCTTGGTAACTTATTCATGTATGATCGTAGCGGTTTAGGAAAAAGTCCCGCTGATTTAAGTATGTCACAGAAAAAACCTATGACTGCTAAGCTCATAAATAGAAAGTTAATGCGTCTGCTCAAATCGCGCAAAATTAGGCCGCCATATATATTGGTTGCGCATTCTTATGGTGGACTATATGCGGGATATTTTGCACGCAAGTTTCCGCGTTTAGTGAAAGGTCTCTTGATGGTAGATTCAGTGCCAAATAACTATGAGTGGAGTGATGCATTTATCAATCAGCGTCAGAAGGCAATGAAAATAATGAGTAAGCTCACCAGCAAGCAATTGTATAGACAATATAGCTATGCAAATGCGGAGAGATTAAAAACTATGCCGGCACAATTATATTATCAGTTGTTAGGTTTTAAGCAAACAAAGGCGCAGATTAATAAGTTACCTGCATTGAGCAGTAAGATTCCTGTTATCATAGTGTCATCAAGTTTTATGGGGAAAAATGGCCCAATCAAAGGAAGTTGGTACAAAAAACAACAGCAGTGGCTCAATAATAATCCCAATAGCAAAATAATTAGGGTTCATAGTGGGCACTGGATTCAGTTAGAGCATCCTAAGCTGATTTGTAAGCAGCTAAGGGAGGTCGCAAATCTAGCCATTAAAACCCGCAGCAAATAAATAGAGAGGTAATAATGTTGTTAACAAGAGAATATGTAGCAATGGTGTTTTCATTGCTAGAACAGGGTGATTTAGATGGGTATTTTGAGCGTTATGTAGATAAAGATGTGCAGTGGACGATTACTGGTACGAATGTGTTATTTGGCACTTATACGTCTCGTCATGAATTTATTGAGAAAGTAATTAATAAGCTTAAAATATCATTAGTAGGCGGAATTAAAATGATAATTCACCATATATATATTGATGGAAATACGGCGATCGTTGAGATGGAATAAAGAGCCACGTCGAAAAAAGGATATCCATATAATAATCAATATGTATGGATTCAAGATTTTTGTGACGGAAAAATTGTAGCCTCAAGAGTTTATTATGATGACGTTTTGGTTAATCTTACAATAGCTTAATTTTGAGAGAGGATAATTATTAACGCCACGAGTATGGTGAGCTGAGTTCATGCCTAGGTATTCTTTTTGATGGTTAAGTTTAGCCAGCTCATTACTATTGATGAAGATGCTTGCTTTGGAAAGAGGTTTGAACGATATGATACAATGATGTTTTTTGAGAGTAGAGGTAGTCATGGATAAGTGGGATTATAGATGTCTTCTTGAGGTAAGAGATTATGAGATTGATATGCAGGGCATCGTGCATCACTCTGTATATATCAACTATTTGGAATATTGTAGAAACGTTTATGTGCGTACTTTGGGTGTTGATATTCACGAGTACCACAGCATGGGCTATGATCTCGTGATAATGTCTCTAGAGCAGAATTATAAGGCGCCATTGCATCCCGGAGATAAGTTTTACGTTACCGTGCGTATGTCGCGTGAAGGGCGTTTGAAAATAATTTTTGATCAAGAAATTAGGCTGGAGAAGAATGATTCTTTAGTGCTAGCAGCTAAAGCTGTGTCAATTTGTGTTAATGCAAAGACCGGAAAGCCGTGCATGCCGGATGTTCTTGAAAACGTGTTTGATAGGTGAAGCAGAAGTTATGTCTGATGTGTCCTTACATGTTCTTAATACTGGTGCACCAGTGTATCATGATTCTCCAGGATTATTTTATAGGTTAGTACGTGAGTTTCTTGATAAGATCTGTTAACCATCACATGATGTGGATAATGAAATTGTCTCAAAGCTTTAGGTTATTATTGTTGTTGCGTTTTAGTCGCGAGTAAATAATTTTTTGATGATAAAGAAATATTGCTAGGACGAACTATTGTAATCTCTAAGGTTGGATATTGTCCATTTTTGAAGATTCGAATAGTTTTTTCGAAGCTGTTAGTCAGGTTAGTGAAATCCTACGCATTAGATTCTAATGCATGCAGACTTTTGTATTTTTGGAAAATACAAAACAAACTCAGTGTATTCGCCTTCTTTTGAAAAGCATCGTATTTCTCCGCCTAGGTTTTGCATTACCATGTTACAGAATGATAAGCCGATGCCGGTGCCGTTTTTTCTTTTTGAGAAAAAGTGATCGAAGATATGCGGAAGATCTTCTGCTGAGATCCCTGCGCCTGTATCTTTGAAATGTAGTTCGTTAAATTGTTTGCCGCGTTTGGTGCAGATAGAGATTTCGCCTTTATCTGCCTTGGCTATAAAATGTAGTGCATTTCGAATTAAATTAAATAGGATATGTGAAATTAATAGAGATTTGCCTTTGAAGGTAAAGTTAATATTATTTGTTCTTTTTACTAAGCTTGCATCTTTTTGGTCAGTGAAGTGGTAGCGTTTGATAACATCATCTATGCACTCATTAATTGAGCAGGTCTCGGTGCCTTTTTGTGCAAACTCAAGTTCGCGGAGATTTGTTAGTAGTAGATTGATGACGCTATTTGAATATTCAGCTTCCTTTTGGATCTCTTTGAAAGAATCCTTTATTACATCAAGATGACTTGGGCTGATAGATGGTATGTCTAAATCAGCATTATGAGCCGCTTTATACCCAGCGATTAGTTTATCAAGGAACGTTTGCGCATCTGCATAATTATTAATCGCAAGTAATGGGGTTCTGAGCTCATGTGCAATACTCGCAGCAATAGTTTTCATGGCTCTTATGCGTTCATCTTTTAAGTGTGACTGAATCTTTGAGTCATGTAGCTTTTGTTCAAGAGACTTTCTGTCAGTAATATCAAATGAGATACCAAGTATACCAATAACTTCCCCATTACAATCTCTTAATGGTTCTTTTTTTGATAGATAAGAGAGCTCTTTGTTATCCTTAGTTGTAAAGGTTTCTTCTGTGGTTTGCATCTTGCCGGTTTTCATGACCTGCAGATCTATTTTGCGTATCGCGTCAGCTTTTTCTTTAGTAGTAATATCGTAATCTGTTTTGCCAATGACATCGTCTTGTGACTTGAAGCCTAGGGATTGTGCTTGTGCAATGTTGCAGCCAATAATTACGCCGTTTCTATTTTTCCAGTAAACATGTCCAGGCATTTTAGCAACAATATTGCTAAGAAAATCTTCATTACAGTGTTGTTCAGTATTCATTATTCGCTTTCCATGGCTAAACGTTTGAAACGCAAAGATAGCCAATTTACGGCATTTGGACTAAATGGCTTAACTATTTTTTCATGTACTTCTTTTAGAACATCAAGCATTTTGCTCGGATATATTATGAAATCGAATTTCTCTTGAGTCCATAGTGGTATAATAATAGAGCATTCTTCGAGTAGATACTCTAAACAATGTTTATGCGCATGTTCTATTTTTGCTTCGTGTAATACTCCTTGTTTAATGTTTCGCTGAATAAAATCGTATATCGCATTATGCGCAGCGTTTCTTATGCTTTCATGATCGTTGTAAAGCTTGTTGACAGTGTTACGATGTTTTTCATAGTCATCATGTTGAACCCACTCGTCCCAGCGAATGATGTTGTAGGGGACTGTTAGTTGTGAATAGTATTTTCTATTGTTGTTTAGCCATTGTGTTCCTAATGCTACAGCTTTTTCATGTAGCATCGAGAGTTTTTCATCACTGTTAATTCTGAGATTGTATTTCTGATTACTGTCGCCAATAATAATTGCAACATTCTTGAAGTTTGATCGGTTTATTAGATCAATTGTTGCAGCGAATATTTCTCCCTCGTGGTATTTCTGACCAACGCTTATTAATAGTACAGCGCTAGCATAAGGGTAGATGAATTGGTGCCCAGGAGGGTTGTGCCTAAAGCTTGCTTTTAAGTTTCCATTCTTTTGATGATTCATTTTTGTGCTCAGTTGTACCTTTATCTATATACATGTCCCAATATCAAAAGTGGTGCCAACGCAAGGGACTTGAACCCCCAATCTGGCTGGTTACTGCCCAGCTGCTCTACCGTTGAGCTACGTCGGCTCTCACCATACCCTATACATTATAAATGAGATGCTGTCATTATGCTAAAGTGAGCATTATATAGTAAGAGTATTAAGAGAATATGAAGGATGCCCAGAAAAGGGCTATATTTTGTCGCAAATGAAGATGCTTGTTGTTCTGGTAGATTGGTCGGCTTGCAACAGTTTCTTTCAGTAATATTAAGTCTGGCTTAATCTTCTTGCTCAGGCTTTTGTGGGTTATGCTCATGAGCAGATGCGTATCCAATCTTGTGGGCATCATCTTGTTTTAGTCCCTTTATAGCCCGTTTATCTTTGCTGATTTCTTGTGCTGTTTTTTGCACGCGTTTTTTTGTTGTTTTCTCTTCCAGTGTGTAGATGGTTTTGCCCAGGGTCGTGCTGTGTTCTTGTTTGATGATCTTCTGTTTAGGTATTTCTTGATCGTGCAGTTGTTCACGTTGTTGAGCATCATCTTGAGTTTTTTCGTTAGCCACGGTATAGCCGATAAGGTGCGCTTCTTCAGGGGAGAGCTCTTTTAGTAGGTCTTTGTTTTGTGACAACTTCTCGGCAGTGATTTGTGTAACTTTCTCGCTGTCGCGTTTTTTCACAGAAAAGATCATTTTGTTAAATGCACTGCAGAATTCCTTCACCAATATTTTGTACTTGGGTTTCTGTATTTCTTGAGTCGCGAAATAGGTGATAGTGCGTACATCCTGTTTGGAAAAGTTTTCTAGAAGCTTGTCGTCTGCGGCAATCTTTTCTGGTTTGGCTTTGAAAACACAGCTCTTGCCAACAACTTGAATTGTTAGCTCAACACGCCCGCTTTTTTTTGATTCATTAATTTCGATAATGCGATAGGCATTATGTTGCGAATTTACATTTTGTAATTCGCGATATTGTTTTAATATTCGACCGAAGTATTCTGAGAATGATGAATTTTTTGTTTTCTCGTTCATGGCACGTACTCTCTTTTGTTAATAATCCATTTTTGCTTGAATCAGTGTTCCAAGGCATTTGTCTGCTTTTGGATTAAATAATTTCATTTTATACTTGTCGCTATCAGGGTTAAGTGGCTTCAAATACTGCAGATCATCATCTACTATTAGTTGACGAAAGAGTATGTCTTTGCCGCTTTTTAGTTTTACAACAATATAGCTGTGGTTTTGTGGTTTTTTGTCGCCATCAAGAATTAATATCGTATCTTTCGGAAAGAGCGGCTCCATTGATTCGTCACTTGATCTTAGCGCGTATAAATTTGGACTTGGTGTAAGGTCGGACGGTACTTTTTCGATATTTTCTTTTATTTTAGAGCTTAAATTTGGCCAGTTACTTATATGGTCTTGATCATAGAGGGGGATCTCAAATAGTTTTGCAATTTCATTTTTAGAGTTAGGTAGCGGTGTTTCACCAATTAACTGGTTAACGCTAATACCAAAATAGTCAGCTAGAGCGCATACAGTTGCGATTTTAGGATTATCGGTTTCGCCAGAGATGATTCGGTATATCACAGGTTGGCCGATACCAGTCCTTCTGGACAGTTCTAGCGTATTGAGATTGTGCGTCTCAATGAGATGTTTTAAGTTAACAGATGTATTCATTTGGCGTTGCCGTTCTCATATCTGTTGCTAACTATAGCATAAATTATGTATGAATACATAACTGAGTAGTGATTTTATGGTTTTTAGTAATAGTCTCAATGCTCTTATAACAGTTTGAAAGCAAAGGAAAATATCTGAAAGGCGGATATGTTCGTGATTATTTGTTACAAAAAACTGCCAGTAAATATGCATTGACACATAACAATCTCGGTAGTATATTATGCATAAATGCATAACAACTACCGAGGAGGCAATGATGTATTGGGAAATGGTCTTAAATGAAGTCTTGCGTCGTGATGAAGTTCAAAGCTTCAATTTTACTAATCATGGTTGTCTTGGCATGGTGGATGATGAAGAGAAGCTGCGAGTAATGCGCTCAACTCAGAAGCCGCGTGTGCGCAAAGAGTATGGATTGGGACAACAGTATCTGAATGTGCATTTCTCACAGCGTGAGGCGGATTGCATGGTTCTGCTATTGGAAGGTATGTTGGTGCGCGAAGTGGCTGAGGAGCTTGGTCTTTCAGTACGGACGGCAGAATATTATGTATTAAACATGCGGGCAAAACTCGGTTGTCAGACGAAGGTGGAATTGCTGGATGTTGTAGCGAAGAGTGATTTTGTTGCTCTGCTAGAAGGTGCGGAATTAGATTTTTAGCGTTATTAAGTAAGTTTCATATTGCGTTTAAGTCAGCCAAAATCCTAGGGTTTTGGCTGATTTTTTTTTGTAATCAAAGTTGGAGATCGACGCTTAAGATGGTTGGTCAATTACAGTATTTGCCGAATAATTACCTTGTGCTAAACTCCGATTCTGAAATCGTAATACACGAGTAGAAGAGTGTGAGGCGCAAAATAAGAAATGAAATATATTTGTAGTTGTTCAACATTATCTGGGAGCGGTTGTGTAACTCCCTCAAAATCGCATACTTTACGCGCGATTTTACTAACTAGCATGGTGAATGGTCGTAGTACTATTGCCAATTATCTGGATTCTCCTGATGCACATGCGATGATCAATGCATGTCGTATGATAGGGGCTAATATTGAAATTGTGGATGAAAAACAGTTGGTAATTGAGGGTGTAAATGGATTGTTGCAATGCCCAAGTGATGTAATTAATGCCGGAAATTCAGGTCAGGTGTTGCGATTTATGTCAGCGATGTTAGCGCTCCAGTCAAAATATGCAGTGATAACGGGAGATGAATCTATTAGATATAATAGGCCGATGCAACCATTAATTGAGGGTATAAATCAGTTAGGGGCATTTTGTGTTTCTACAAAAGGGGATGGTTATGCCCCGATCGTAATAAGGGGACAACTAGAACCAGGTGTAGTACAGCTGGATGGCCAGGATTCTCAACCTGTTTCTGCTCTGTTATTAGCTGCAGCTTTTGTTGACGGCACTACTGAAATTAAAGTTGAATCTCCAGGCGAGAAACCATGGATAGATCTTACCTTAGCGTGGCTTAAACGTTTGGGGGTACGCTATGAGAATCATGATTATAGGCGTTATTTTGTTTACGGTAATGTTACCTATAGCGGGTTCAATTATTCTGTTCCGTCTGATTTTAGCTCAGTGCTTTTCCCTGTAGCAGCGGCGCTCGTCACAAAGTCTGAAATTACTTTGAACAATATTGATATGCAGGATGTACAGGGAGATAAAAAGGCGCTTGCGGTTTTACAGAAGATGGGTGCAAACATCATTTATGATGCAGATACACAACAGTTAACAGTTAAGAAAACAGAGCGACTAATTGCTCAAGAAATTGATGTAAACGACTTTATAGATGCAGTTACAACATTTGCAGTAATTGGCTGTTTTGCTGAGGGTAAGACTATTATTAAGGGCGCACAAGCAGCAAGAGGCAAAGAGTGCGATCGTATTGCCATGATTGTTAACGAGCTAAGAAAGATGGGCGCAGATATTACCGAGTTTACAGATGGAATCGAAATTAAAACATCTAAACTCATTGGCACTAGTGTTG